>CALPQG020000007.1 GCA_943325655.2 Bifidobacterium breve
ACCAACTAGAATCCCATCCTTTGATGACACCTAATCTAAAACCAATAGGGTTTACTTTTTGTCCCATTATATGAAATATCTTTATTCTTGAGAACCAACATTAACAAGTGAGTCAACCACAAGAGTAACGTGATTTGATCTCTTTCTAACTCTATGAGCTCTACCTTGAGGAGCAGGTCTTAATCTTTTCAACATACGTCCACAATCAACCGTGATTGTTTTCACATAAAGATCTGCTTCTTCAATTTTAGCGCCTTGGTTTTTATTTTCCCAATTTGCAATGGCAGATTGAAGAAGTTTAGAAACTCTTTTAGCGCCTTCTTTAGGCTCAAACTTTAAAATATTTAAAGCGATATTTACCTTTTTCCCTCTGATCAAATCGACTACAAGTCTCATCTTACGAGGTGAAGTTGGTACATCTTTTAATTTAGCAATAGCTTCCATGTAAATAACTATTTTTTCTTAGCAGCGTGACCTCTGAAATTTCTTGTAGGAGAAAACTCTCCTAATTTATGTCCAACCATATTTTCTGTAACAAAAACAGGAATAAATTTATTTCCGTTATGAACAGCGAAGGTATGACCAACAAAATCAGGTGAAATCATGGATCTACGTGACCAAGTTTTTACAACAGATTTTTTTTCTACCTCGTTTAATGCAATCACCTTGTTTTCAAGACGATAATCAATATAAGGACCTTTTTTTAAAGAACGAGCCATGTTATACTATTTCTTTTTACCAATGATTAATTTATCAGAATATTTTCTATTCGCTCTAGTTTTTAGACCTCTAGAATATACCCCATTTCTTGAGCGTGGTTGACCTCCAGAAGAACGACCTTCACCACCACCCATAGGGTGATCGACAGGGTTCATTACAACACCCCTTACTCTTGGTCTAACGCCCATCCATCTGTTTCTACCAGCTTTACCCATAACAGTATTCATATGGTCAGCATTTGAAACAGTTCCGATAGTTGCAGTACAAGTAAGTAAAACAAGTCTCATTTCACTTGAAGGTAATTTGATAGTAGCATACTTTGAATCTCTTGCTAATAACTGTGCATAAGTACCAGCACTTCTGGCCATTGATGCACCTTTACCAGGTTTCAATTCGATGTTATGAATCAGTGTACCCAAAGGAATATCAGAAAGATACATTGTGTTTCCAACTTCAGGAGCAATACCTTTACCAGATTGAACAGTAGTACCAACTTTTAAACCTTTGGGAGCAATGATATATCTTTTTTCACCATCAATATAATTCAACAAAGCAATTCTTGCTGTTCTATTAGGATCATACTCAATAGTTTTCACTACAGCAGGAACATTGTATTTGTCTCTTTTGAAATCAATTAATCTCAATTGACGTTTATGTCCACCACCAATGTAGCGCATTGATCTTCTACCATCACTATTCCTACCACCTGAATGGTGATTAGATACAAGTAGAGATTTTTCAGGAGTAGATGTCGTGATATCGTCAAATACTGGAGCTAACCTAAATCTTTGTCCTGGTGTTATAGGTCTTAATTTTTTAATTGCCATAGTCTTGTAACAGATTAAATACCGTTATAAAAATCAATTACTTCACCTTCAGCTAATGAAATCAAGGCTTTTTTGTAAGGAGAAGTACTTCCTACTACAAACTTTCCGGCTGATTGTCTTGACTTAGGTTTACCAGGAATAATCATTGTTCTTACGTTTGTAACATTTACTCCGTAAGCTTTTTCCACAGCTTTTTTAATTTCAACTTTATTTGATTTTTTATTCACAATAAAGCCGAAAACCCCTTTGTCATTTAACGCAGTTACTTTTTCAGTAACTAATGGCTTAATAAGGATACTCATAATTAATTAAGGATTTCTTCGATTTTAGAAAGTGCTGAAACAGATATTACTAACTCTTCAGCGTTAAGCACATCATATGTATTGATATCAGCAACAGCTATCACCTTAGTTTTAGGTAAATTTCTGCTAGACAAGTATACATTTTCAGTTTCATCAAGCAATACCACTAATGTCTTTTTGTTTGTTAGGGATAAATCCGCTAAAAACTTAATGTAAGACTTAGTTTTAGGTGCAGCAAAACTAAAGTCTTCAAGAACAGTAATGTTTCTATCCAAAGCTTTATATGCTAAAGCACTTCTACGTGCTAATTGCTTAACTTTTTTATTCAATTTGAAACCGTAATCTCTTGGTCTAGGACCGAAGATTCTACCACCACCTACAATTGTAGGAGAGGTAATAGCACCAGCTCTAGCGCCACCAGTTCCTTTTTGTTTCTTTATTTTTCTAGTAGATCCGGCTACTTCATTTCTCTCTTTCGATTTATGAGTACCTTGTCTTTGATTTGCCAGATATTGTTTAACATCTAAATAAATCGAATGATCATTAGGTACTACACCAAAGATTTCTTCAGCCAAAGTTACTTTTTTTCCGGTATCTTTACCTTCAATACTTAAGATTGAGTATTCCATTTCTATTTCTGCAAAATAATGTATGAATTATTAGCTCCTGGAACAGATCCGCTAACTAATAGTAAATTTTTATCAGGATAAATGTTAAGAACTCTTAAGTTATTAACTTTAACTCTTTGATTTCCAGTTCTTCCGCCCATTTTCATTCCTTTAAATACTCTTGCAGGAAATGAACATGCACCAATAGAACCTGGGTGACGACCTCTGTTATGCTGCCCGTGTGTTTGACCACCAACCCCAGCAAAACCGTGTCTTTTCACAACACCTTGGAAACCTTTACCTTTGGATGTACCAACAGCGTCAATAAAGTCGCCAATTTCAAATACATCAGAACCAACTAACGTTTCCCCTAGACTTAATTCTTTTTCAAAAGTTTTAAACTCAACAAGCTTATGTTTTGCAACTGTACCAGCTTTCTTGAAATGTCCAAGAAGAGGCTTTGTAACATTTTTTTCTTTTGCATTACCATAACCCAACTGAACAGCAGTGTATCCGTCTTTTTCAAGAGTCTTTACCTGCGTTACTACACAAGGACCAACTTCTAACAGTGTACATGCAACGCTTTTGCCGTCTACATCACTGTATATACTTGTCATTCCTATTTTCTTGCCTATTAAACCAGACATCTCAGTATAAATTATTGTCGTTAAAATTCTTTTATTACTCTCCGTTAAGCAATAAAGGACTGCAAAGGTAGGCAAAATATTATCATTACCTAAACTTTTTTTGCATTTTTATCACAAAAGGAGAAATAAAAGGCCAATATTGACTATTGGCCTTTTATTATTTTCTTATAGCTGTAGTAGTTAGACCTTTATCTCCACTTCAACTCCACTAGGAAGCTCAAGTTTCATCAAAGCATCTACTGTTTTAGCGCTAGTAGAATAAATATCAACCAATCTTTTGTAAGTACACAGTTGAAATTGTTCTCTAGATTTTTTATTCACGTGAGGAGATCTAAGTACGGTAAATATCTCTTTGTCAGTTGGCAAAGGAATAGGACCGTTAACAATAGCACCTGTAGCTTTTACTGCTTTTACGATTTTTTCTGATGATTTATCAACTAAATTATGATCGTAAGATTTTAATTTGATTCTTATTTTCTGATTCATATCTGTGATTATGCTTTAACTGAACCTTTAACTTTTGAAATTATTGCTTCAGCCATGTTATTAGGAATAGCTTCATAGTGAGAGAACGTTAAAGAGGCAGATGCTCTACCAGAACTGATAGTTCTTAAATCTGTAACGTAACCAAATAACTCTGAAAGAGGTACATCAGCTTTGATGATTTGCGCACCAGCTTTAGTGTCCATACCTTTCATCAAACCTCTTCTTCTATTTAAGTCACCTGTAACAGGCCCTGTAAACTCTTCTGGAGAGACTACCTCTACAGACATGATTGGTTCTAATAGTTGTGGTCCAGCTAATCTACCAGCTTCTCTGAAACCCATTCTAGCAGCTAATTCAAAAGATAGTGCATCTGAATCGACATCATGGAATGAACCATGGAATATACGAACTCTCATACTATCAATTGGGAAACCAGCTAAAACGCCGTTTTTCATTGCTTCTTCAAATCCTTTTTGGATCGGTTGGATAAATTCTCTTGGAATAACACCACCAACAATACCATTAACGAATTCTAAGCCATCTTTTTCATCTTCTCTTGGTCCGATTTCAAAGACAATATCAGCAAACTTACCACGACCACCAGATTGTTTTTTGTAAACTTCTCTGTGTTCAATCGTTTTAGTTAATTTTTCACGATAAGCAACTTGTGGAGCTCCTTGATTAATTTCAACGTTGAATTCTCTTCTTAAACGGTCGATAATAATCTCTAAGTGAAGTTCTCCCATACCTCTTAAGATTGTTTGACCAGTTTCCTGATCAGTATTAACTCTTAAAGTAGGATCTTCTTCAATAAGTTTGGCAATTGCATTACCGAACTTATCCATATCTGCTTGTTTTTTAGGCTCAACCGCATAACCGATAACCGGTTCTGGGAAAGACATAGACTCTAATACGATTGGGAATTTTTCATCCACCAAAGTATCTCCAGTTTTAATGTCTTTGAAACCTACTGCTGCACAAATATCACCACACTCTACCCTTTCAATAGGGTTTTGTTTGTTGGCATGCATTTGCATCAAACGAGAGATTCTTTCTTTCTTTTGGGTTCTCATATTGTAAATATAAGATCCTCCTTCAAGTACTCCAGAATAAACCCTCATGAAACAAAGACGACCAACAAATGGATCAGTTGCAATCTTAAATGCTAAAGCTGCAAAAGGTGCATCGACTTGTGGTTTTCTTTCTTCTTCTAAACCAGTATCAGGGTTGGTACCCATGATGGCTGGCATATCTAAAGGAGAAGGCAAGAATGCGATAACCGCATCAAGCATAGCTTGTACACCTTTGTTTTTGAAAGCAGAACCACAAAGTAAAGGTGTAATAGTCATATCAATAGTAGCTTTTCTGATAGCCGCCATCAATTCTTCTCTTGTAATAGAATTAGGATCTTCGAAGAATTTCTCAAGTAATGCGTCATCATATTCAGCAACACTTTCCACTAGGAATGCTCTCCATTCGGCTACTGTTTCTACTAAATCAGCAGGAATATCAATAACTTTATAAGTTTTTCCTTTATCATCTTCGTTCCAAACAATTGCTTGATTTGTTAACAAATCAACCACTCCTTTGAAAGTTTCTTCAGCTCCAATTGGAATTTGCAATGGTACTGGTTTCGCATAAAGCTTTTCTTTAATTTCTTTCACAACATTAAAGAAATCAGCTCCAGCCCTGTCCATTTTATTAACAAAACCAATTCTTGGAACATTGTATTTATTTGCTTGTCTCCAAACTGTTTCAGATTGTGGTTCAACACCAGAAACTGCACAGAATAAAGCTACAGCACCATCAAGAACACGTAAAGAACGTTCCACTTCCACTGTAAAGTCAACGTGACCTGGGGTATCAATGATGTTAATTTCGTAAGTCTGAGTTTCTCCTGGAATTGGATCACCTTGTGTAGTAGGATAATTCCATTGCGTATGGGTGGCAGCAGAAGTGATTGTTATCCCTCTTTCTTGCTCTTGTACCATCCAGTCCATTGTAGCAGCACCTTCATGTACTTCACCAATTTTATGAGTTCTACCAGTATAATACAAAACCCTTTCAGTGGTGGTAGTTTTACCAGCATCGATATGGGCCATGATACCGATATTTCTCAATATTCTTAAATCATTAGCCATTTTCTAGAATTTAAAGTGGGAGAATGCTTTGTTAGCTTCTGCCATTCTGTGAGTGTCATCTTTTTTCTTCACTGCTGCACCTTCACCTTTAGAGGCTGCAAGAATTTCAGCGGCTAATTTATCAACCATTGTTTTCTCACCTCTTCTACGAGCGTAGGTAATCAACCATTTGATACCAAGCGACATTTTTCTCTCAGCTCTAACTTCAGTAGGCACTTGAAAATTTGCTCCACCAACTCTACGGCTTTTCACCTCTACTGCTGGCATTACATTGTTAAGACCTCTTCTCCAAACTTCGAGACCACTCTCGCCAGTTTTTTTCTCCAAAAGATCGCAGGCATTATAGAATATATTGTATGCCAAGCTCTTCTTACCTTCGTACATTAGGTAGTTTACAAATTTTGTAACTAATGTATCCTTAAATTTAGGATCTGGTAATACGTATCTTTTTTTAGGTTTTGCTTTTCTCATTATCTGTTTTACTTATTATTTTTTCTTCTTAGTAGCAACCGGAGCCTGACCTGGTTTTGGTCTCTTAGCACCATATTTTGATCTTGATTGAAGACGTCCAGAAACACCAGCAGTATCAAGTGCACCCCTAACGATGTGGTACCTAACACCTGGTAAATCTTTTACTCTTCCACCTCTAATCAAAACGATTGAGTGTTCTTGTAAGTTATGACCTTCACCTGGGATGTAGGCATTAACTTCTTTTTGATTCGTAAGACGAACCCTAGCAACTTTACGCATTGCAGAGTTAGGCTTTTTCGGAGTAGTTGTATATACTCTCGTACATACTCCTCGTCTTTGTGGACAAGAATCTAAAGCTGGTGATTTTGATTTCGTAGTCAGCTTAGTTCTACCCTTTCTTACTAATTGATTGATAGTAGGCATTTATATAAAATATTTAACAAATTACTTTTCTTTTCCCAAAAAGGACTGCAAAAATAGGAAAATGGTTTTAAGCATACAAGTATTTAAGGATAAATAATTTACGCTTCCCCCATTGTCCCTCCAAAATTCATCAGAATTTTTTGCGGCGCCTGTTCGTTTTTGATACTTCCGAAGTTTTCTTCATACTTCTGAATATTCTCATTGAGTGCAGATAACAAACGTTTTGCATGTTCAGGAGTCAGAATGATTCTAGACTTTACCTTTGCTTTTGGTACGCCTGGAATCATTCTGATAAAATCTATTACAAATTCATTATGAGAGTGTCCGATCATTGCTAAATTGACATAATGTCCCTCAGCCACATCTTCTCCTAATTCAATATTAATTTGTTCTTGTTCTTCCTGAGCCATTACTTTATTCTATTATTAGTCTTGCAACTCTTTTTTCTTTTGGTGAGCTTCTTTAGAAGCAACCAAATTTTCTAATTCTTCTTTGTTAGAAACGATCATGTCATTGTATCTTCTGATACCTGTACCTGCAGGAATTAGGTGTCCAACAATTACATTTTCTTTAAGTCCTAATAAGAAATCTGATTTTCCTCTGATAGAAGCTTCACTCAATACTTTAGTTGTTTCCTGGAACGATGCCGCAGAAATAAAACTTTGAGTACCTAACGATGCTTGAGTAATACCTTGAAGTACTGGTCTGGAAACAGATGCTTGTGCATCTCTCACTTCAGCCAATTTCATATCACGTCTTTTCAAACTAGAGTTTTCATCACGTAATTTTCTTGAAGATACAATTTGACCTGGTTTCAAATTTTCTGAATCACCAGATTCAAACACTACTTTTTTATCTAGGATAGTATCATTTTCTAACCTGAACAAGAATTTGTGAACCATTTGACCTGGTAAGAATGAAGTATCTCCAGGCTCAATGATTTCCACTTTTTGCATCATTTGGCTTACGATAGTTTCAATGTGTTTATCGTTGATTTTTACACCTTGAAGACGATATACCTCTTGAATTTCATTCACCAAATATTCTTGAACAGCAGTTGGACCTTTGATCGCTAAAATATCAGAAGGAGTAATCGCACCATCAGACAATGGTTGACCAGCTCTTACAAAGTCATTGTCTTGTACTAGAATGTGTTTAGACAATGGAACCAAGTATTTCTTCTTAATTTCATCTTTTGATTCCACATAGATTTCTCTATTACCACGTTTGATACCACCATAAGTAATAACACCATCAATCTCACTTACTACCGCTGGGTTAGAAGGGTTACGTGCTTCGAAAAGCTCTGTTACTCTTGGAAGACCTCCCGTAATATCTCTAGTTTTACCTACAGCTCTTGGGATTTTTACTAATATTTGACCTGCTTTAATTTTATCTCCATTGTCAACAATAATGTGAGCACCTACAGGCAAACTGTATGCTTTCAAATCACCATTTTTTGAAGTAATATTAATAGAAGGGTTTTTCGCTTTATCTTTAGATTCAGTTACTACTTTCTCTCTGTGACCAGTTTGCTCATCGTATTCCTCTCTGTAAGTAATACCATCTTCCACCGCTTCAAATTCAACTTTACCGTCAAATTCAGAAAGAATTACAGCATTATAAGCATCCCAATAACAAAGCTCATCGCCTTTTTTCACTTTATCGCCTTCTTTTACTCTTAAAGAAGCACCATAAGGAACATGGTTACTAATTAATACTTTTTTGGTAACTGGATCAATCACTTTTACCTCTCCAGATCTACCCATTACCATACTTACCAATTCACCTTCTAAGTTGGTAGAGGTTACAGACCTGATATCTTCAAACTGTACTTCTCCGTCAAATTTAGCTTTATGATTAGCCTCTACTGCAATGTTAGATGCTGTACCACCCACGTGGAATGTACGAAGTGTTAACTGTGTACCTGGCTCACCAATTGATTGTGCTGCAATTACTCCGGCAGCTTCACCCAACTGTACCATTTTGCCTGAAGCTAAGTTACGTCCGTAACATTTGGCACAAACACCACGTCTCGTTTCGCAAGTCAATACTGAACGTATTTCTACTGCTTCAATGCTGGTTTCGTCAATTCTTTTTGCAATTACTTCGTTTATTTCTTCCCCAGAAGCAACGATAAGTTCATCAGTCAATGGATCATAAACATCGTGAACTGTAACCCTACCTAAAATTCTGTCAGATAAAGATTCAACGATATCTTCATTGTCTTTTAATGCGCTTACATTGATACCTCTTAAAGTACCGCAATCTTGTTCATTGATAACAACATCTTGAGCAACGTCAACCAGCCTACGAGTTAAGTAACCCGCATCAGCAGTTTTCAAGGCAGTATCAGCCAAACCTTTACGAGCACCGTGAGTAGAAATAAAGTATTCTAATACATCCAGTCCTTCTTTAAAGTTAGAAAGAATCGGGTTTTCGATAATCTCCCCTACAGAACCTTGAAGATTTTTTTGTGGCTTAGCCATCAAACCTCTCATTCCACCTAACTGACGAATTTGTTCTCTTGAACCCCTTGCGCCAGAGTGCATCATCATATAAATAGAGTTGAAACCTTGTTGATCGGCTTCTAACTGTACCATCAATGATTCTGTAATTTGAGAGTTGATACGCGTCCATATATCAATTACTTGATTGTAACGTTCGTTATCAGTAATAAGACCCATCAAATAGTTATTCAAGACATTTTCAACATCTTGTTTAGCTTGTTCAACCAATCTTGCTTTGATTTCAGGAACCATGATATCATTAAGTCCCATTGATAAACCGCCTTTGAAAGCTGTTTGGAAACCTAATTCTTTGATATCATCCAAGAACTTAGCAGTTCTTGCCATACCAGTTTCTTTCTGGATATGAGAAATCAATTGCTGAAGTTTCTTTTTGGTCAATAGTTCATCTAAGTAGCCAACTTCTGCAGGAACGCATTGATTAAACAATACACGACCAGCAACCGTTTCTATAATTTTAGTAACTAAATCTCCATTTTCATCCTTAACAATAGTTCTGATTTTAATGAATGCATGTCTTGAAAGTTTCTTTTCATTCAATGCAATAATTACTTCTTCAAAACCATAGAAAGTTTGGCCTTCACCAATGATTGGGAATTCAGGAGTAGTTCTTCTACCTTTAGTCAGGTAATACAATCCTAAAACCATGTCTTGAGAAGGTACCGTAATCGGTGCTCCGTTGGCAGGGTTCAAGATATTGTGAGAAGCTAACATCAAAATCTGTGCTTCTAAAATTGCTTCATGTCCTAGTGGTACGTGAACAGCCATTTGGTCACCATCGAAATCGGCGTTGAATGCAGTACACACTAATGGGTGTAACTGAATCGCTTTTCCTTCAATCAATTTAGGTTGGAATGCCTGAATACCAAGTCTGTGTAGCGTAGGCGCACGGTTAAGCATTACAGGGTGACCTTTCAATACGTTTTCAAGAATATCCCAAACTACAGGATCTTTTCTATCAACGATTTTCTTAGCCGACTTCACTGTCTTAACTATACCTCTTTCGATTAATTTTCTAATGATGAACGGTTTGAATAACTCAGCCGCCATATCTTTAGGTAAACCACATTCGTGAAGTTTCAATTCTGGTCCTACTACAATTACAGAACGACCTGAATAATCTACCCTTTTACCCAATAAGTTTTGACGGAAACGTCCTTGTTTACCTTTAAGCATATCACTCAAAGATTTCAATGCACGGTTTCCTTCAGCTCTAACAGCATTTACTTTTCTTGAGTTATCAAAAAGAGAATCTACTGCTTCTTGAAGCATACGTTTTTCGTTACGTAAAATTACTTCAGGAGCTTTTATTTCTATCAATCTTTTTAGACGGTTATTTCTAATGATAACCCTTCTGTAAAGATCATTTAAATCTGATGTTGCAAAACGTCCACCGTCCAAAGGCACTAATGGTCTTAATTCTGGAGGTATTACCGGTACCATTTTGATAATCATCCATTCAGGACGATTTTCAATACGCGTACGGGCTTCTCTAAACGCTTCCACTACTTTCAACCTTTTCAAAGCATCTGCTTTTCTTTGTTGAGAAGTATCGTTGGCTGCAGAGTGACGTAAACTATAAGATAAACCATCAAGGTCAATTCTGCTCAATAGCATTTGAAGAGAATCAGCACCCATTTTAGCAATGAACTTATTAGGATCATTGTCGTCAAGCAATTGATTTTCTCTTGGTAATTTATCTAAAATATCAAGGTATTCGTCTTCAGTTAAGAAATCAAGGTAATTGATTCCATCTTCAGCTTTCAAACCTGCTTGAATAACTACATATCTTTCATAATATATAATTTGATCCAATTTTTTTGTTGGTAAGCCAAGTAAATAACCTATTTTATTAGGTAAAGATCTGAAATACCAAATATGAGCAACAGGAACTACAAGTTCGATATGGCCCATACGTTCACGACGTACTTTCTTCTCTGTAACTTCAACCCCACAACGATCGCAAATGATGCCTTTGTATCGTATTCTTTTGTATTTACCACAATGACATTCCCAGTCTTTAACAGGCCCAAAAATTCTTTCACAGAACAAGCCACCCATTTCAGGTTTGTAAGTTCTGTAATTAATTGTTTCTGGTTGAGTTACCTCACCATGTGAGCTTTCAAGAATTGACTCTGGAGAAGCGAGACTAATCGTTACTTTAGAGAAATCTTGGTTAAGTTTTTTATTTTTTCTAAAAGCCATTTTCAATTATTTAGTGTAATAATTAGGATGTTACTAATTATTGGAAATAATATAAAGATACAGCGTGTACACGAATGTACACGCCATATAATAACTTAATCTAGTGTTATTTCTAGTGCTAAACCTCTCAGTTCATGCACCAGTACGTTGAACGATTCCGGGATATTTGGTTTCGGCATATTCTCTCCTTTAACAATAGCTTCGTACGCTTTGGCTCTACCAACTACGTCATCAGATTTTACTGTTAAAATTTCTTGAAGAATATGTGCTGCACCGAAGGCTTCGAGTGCCCAAACCTCCATCTCACCAAAACGTTGTCCGCCGAATTGAGCTTTACCACCCAATGGTTGTTGCGTAATTAATGAATATGGTCCTATAGAACGCGCATGCATTTTATCATCCACTAAGTGACCTAGTTTCAGTACATAAATAACCCCAACAGTTACCGGTTGATCGAAACGATCACCAGATAAACCATCATAAAGGTAAGTACGTCCATTTGCAGGTAAGCCAGCTTCTTTCAATTCGTCAGCAACTTCTTTTTGAGAAGCACCATCAAATATAGGAGTAGAATATTTACGGCCTAATTTTAACCCAGCCCATCCAAGAACTGTTTCATAAATTTGACCAATGTTCATCCTTGAAGGTACACCAAGAGGGTTCAATACGATATCCATCGGAGTTCCATCTTCTAAGAATGGCATGTCTTCATGTCTAACGATTTTAGCAACTACCCCTTTGTTACCGTGACGACCTGCCATCTTATCCCCTACCCTTAATTTACGTTTTTTAGCCACGTAAACTTTAGCTAATTGAACAATACCTGCTGGTAATTCATCGCCAACTTCAAGTGTGAAGCGTTCTCTTTTGAATTTACCTGAAACTTCATTTCTGATTTTATTGTAGTTTTTAACTAAATCTACAATCAATTGATTGATGGTAGCATCAGTAGTACAACTTTCTAATAATAAATCAGTAATCAAGTTAACTTCTTCAGTCACATTATAATTGCTCTCATCTCTGTAAGAGTTTTTATCTGGAAATAAAGAATCTTTGATATTTTTTCTAGTGAATTTAACACCTTTAGAAAGTATTTCATCTCCAAATTTGTGCTTGATGCCCTGACAAGTTTTACCTTCTAAAAGGGTAACAAACTTATCGACCATCTTGTCACGTAGAACTGTTAAATTTTTAGAGTAACCTTCTTTTAAGTTATCGACTAAGCGTTTTGATTTTGCTCTTAAATCTTTATCCTTTTTAGGACGAGAGAAAAGTTTCGTATCAATCACAACACCTTTTAATGATGGAGGAGCTTTCATAGAAGCATCTTTCACATCACCAGCTTTATCACCAAAGATTGCTCTCAGTAATTTTTCTTCCGGAGTTGGATCGCTTTCGCCTTTAGGTGTAATTTTACCAATTAAAATATCACCTTCTTTTACTTCAGCGCCAATTCTTATGATACCATTTTCATCCAAATTTTTAACAGCTTCTTCACTTACGTTAGGAATCTCTGAAGTCAATTCTTCTTCACCACGTTTTGTATCACGAACCTCAAGTTCAAATTCTTCAATGTGGATAGAAGTAAAAATATCCTGGCTTACAACTTTTTCAGAAATTACAATCGCATCTTCAAAGTTATAACCTTGCCAAGGCATGAAGGCAACTTGCATGTTTCTTCCCAAAGCCAATTCGCCTTGATTAGTTGCAAATCCTTCTACTAATGGTTGTCCTTTGATAACCCGTTCGTTTTTAAGAACGATAGGTTTTAAGTTCACACAAGTGTCCTGGTTGGTTCTTCTGAATTTAATCAATTCATAAGGAATTGAATCGCTTTCAAAACTGATTAGTCTTTCGTTGTCAGTTCTATCGTATTTAACTATAATTTTATTAGAGTCAACATATTCGATTTCACCGTCACCTTCAGCTACGATTAATGTTCTTGAATCAAGTGCTACTCTTTGTTCTAAACCTGTTCCAACAATTGGCGCTTCGGCTCTTAACAAAGGTACCGCTTGACGTTGCATGTTAGATCCCATCAAAGCACGGTTGGCATCATCATGTTCCAAGAAAGGAATTAATGAAGCAGCAACAGAAACAATTTGGTTGGGAGCAACATCCATATAAGTTACCTTTTCAGGTTCTACTACAGGGAAATCACCTTCAAATCTACTTTTGATTTTATCAGCAAAGAATTTACCTTGTTCATCATGGTGCGCATTGGCCTGAGCGATATAGTTATTGTCTTCTTCTTCAGCAGACATATACACCAAACCATCATTTACCAAAACTTTACCATCTTTTACTTTACGGTAAGGAGTTTCAATGAATCCCATTCTGTTTACTTTTGCGTGAACGCAAAGAGAAGAAATAAGACCAATGTTTGGACCTTCCGGAGTTTCAATCGTACAAAGACGACCATAATGTGTATAGTGAACATCACGTACCTCAAAACCAGCACGTTCTCTTGAAAGACCACCTGGACCTAAAGCTGACATTCTTCTTTTGTGCGTAATCTCCGCCAATGGATTGGTTTGATCCATAAATTGAGACAACTGATTGGTTCCAAAGAAGGAATTGATAACAGAAGAAAGCGTTCTTGCGTTGATCAAATCAACAGGTTTGAAATCTTCGTTATCACGAACGTTCATACGCTCCTTGATAGTTCTTGCCATACGTGCAAGACCAACACCAAACTGAGAATACAATTGTTCACCAACAGTTCTAACTCTTCTATTGCTTAAGTGATCTATATCATCGACAACTGCTTTAGAGTTAATCAAACCGATAAGGTACTTCACAATAGAAACAATATCTTCATTTGTCAATACCCTAACATCAGATGAAAGAGAAAGAGACAATTTTTTATTAATTCTATAACGACCAACTTCACCTAAATCATAACGTTTATCACTAAAGAATAAGTTATGAATAATGTCACGAGCTGTTTGTTCATCAGGAGCTTCAGAGTTTCTAAGTTGACGGTAAATTTGTTCTACCGCTTCTTTTTCAGAATTTGAATTATCCTTTTGTAAAGTGTTATAAATAATAGAGAAATCAGCAATATTTACATCTTCTCTATGTAGGATAACAGATTTGGAACCAGATTCTAAAATCGTTTCAAGGTCTTCTTCACGAATTACAGAGTCACGTTCTAATAAAATTTCATTTCTATCAATAGAAACAACTTCACCAGTATCTTCATCTACGAAATCTTCAGTCCAAGTTCTAAGTACCCTTGCCGCCAATCTTCTACCAACAATCTTTTTAAGAACAGCTTTAGTAGCAGGAACTTCTTCAGAAAGCTCAAATAAATCAAGTATGTCTTTATCTGTTCCGTATCCGATAGCTCTCAAAAGAGTAGTTACCGGGAATTTCTTTTTACGGTCGATGTAAGCGAACATGACATTGTTTACATCCGTAGCAAATTCAATCCAAGATCCTTTGAAAGGGATAATTCTTGCAGAATAAAGCTTCGTACCATTTGTATGCTTGCTTTGAGCAAAGAATACTCCTGGAGAACGGTGTAATTGAGATACAATAACCCTTTCAGCGCCATTGATTACAAAAGAACCTCTTTCAGTCATGTATGGGATATTTCCCAAAAACACTTCTTGTTCTATGGTAACGAAATCTTCATTATCATCATCATTACAAGACAATTTCAATTTTGCTTTCAAAGGCACAGAATACGTCAATCCCCTATCAATAGACTCATCTACTGAATATTTAGGTGGATCAATGTGGTAATCAATAAATTCCAGGACGAAATTTTCTCTTGAGTCAGAGATAGGGAAGTTTTCTGCGAATACTTTGTATAAGCCTTCCTTGCTTCTGTTTTCAGCGGGAGTTTCTAATTGGAAAAAATCTTTGAAAGACTGAATTTGTACATCAAGGAAATCAGGATACTCGATCACAGATTTAATAGATGCAAAGCTTTTTCTTTTAGTTTTAATAAGGTTAGCCAAAGTTGTATAGATTAGGTTAAACCAAACAATATCCCTGATTCATAGACAGATAAGAAACTGCATACATAAACAGGAAAAGACCTGACTTTTACAAGTCAGGCCTTAATATCGAGAATGAAAATAAAATCAATTATTTTACTTCTACTTCAGCGCCAGCTTCTTCAAGTTGTTTTTTAAGAGCTTCTGCTTCGTCTTTAGCTACACCTTCTTTAAGAGGTTTTGGAGCACCATCAACTAAATCTTTAGCTTCTTTCAAGCCAAGACCAGTTAAGTCTTTCACCAATTTAACTACTGCAAGTTTGTTTGCACCAGCTGCTTTAAGGATAACATCAAAAGAAGTTTTTTCTGCTGGAGCATCTGCTGCACCACCACCTGAAACTACTACTGCTGCAGCTGCTGCTGCTGGTTCGATACCATACTCATCTTTTAAGATTGCTGCAAGTTCGTTTACTTCTTTAACTGTAAGGTTTACTAACTGCTCTGCGAACGCTTTAAGATCTGCCATTTTTATTAATTTTAATTAAGTTATTACTAATTTTAAGATACTATTTTTCTGAAAGGGTTTTAACAATTCCTGCCAAAGTGTTAGGTGCACTTTTAAGTGCAGAGATAACATTTTTAGCGGGAGATTGAAGCAATGCGATGATATCACCAACAAGCTCTTCTTTAGATTTAAGTCTGGTAAGTGCATCAAGATTTTCATCTCCAATGTAAATACATGAATCTATTGAAGCGGCTTTAAGCAATGGTTTTTTACCTGCTTTGCCTCTGAATTCTTTAAGAACTTCGGCGGGAAGCTTACCTGATTCTTTCGAAAAGATAATTCCAGAAAAACCTTTAAGAACGCCATTATCAAAGGAAGAATAATCCGCATCAAGCGAATCAAGCGCTTTTCTGATAAGGGTATTTTTGATTACTTTATATTCTACACCTTTTTGGAAACAAATTCTTCTGAAATTGTTTACTTGTTCAACAGTTAATGCTGAAGAATCAGTGATGTAGAAATGATTATGTGCAGCAAATCGTAGTTTTAAATCTTCAACTATGCTATTTTTTTCTTCTCTCGTCATGATTATATACCAGATACAGTGTTTTTATCTATTATTACACTCGGGCTCATAGTACTTGACAAGTGTATAGTCTTGAAATAGGTACCTTTCGCTGATGATGGTTTTAACTTGCTCAATACATGAATTAATTCCTGAGCATTTTCTAACAATTGTTGTGGAGTAAAAGAAACTTTACCAACACTTGCGTGAATGATACCAGTTTTGTCTACTTTAAAATCAATTTTACCGAGTTTTACTTCTTTTACCGCTTTCGCAACATCTAGAGTAACCGTTCCAGATTTAGGATTTGGCATTAGGTTTCTTGGACCTAAAATTCTACCTAGCTTACCAACCTTTGCCATAACAGTAGGCATAGTGATAATCACATCTACATCAGTCCAACCAGCTTCAATTTTTGAAATATAGTCGTCGAGACCTACATGTTCTGCACCAGCATCTTTTGCTTCCTGAGCTTTATCAGGAGTACATAGTACCAACACTCTCATGTTTTTACCAGTACCGTGAGGTAATGTGGCAACGCCTCTCACCATTTGATCCGCTTTTTTAGGATCAACACCAAGACGTACATCAATATCAACTGATGCGTCAAATTTGGTGAATGTGATGTTTTTTAGTATTCCAGCGGCGTCTACTAGAGAATACTCTTGTGTGCTATCGTATTTTGATAAAGCTTCTTTTTGCTTTTTTGTCAACTTAGCCATTATATCATAAATTTAATTTTGCCACGGCGCTGTGCCAGTAACAGTGATACCCATACTTCTTGCAGTACCTGCAACCATGCTCATTGCTGAATCTAATGTAAATGCGTTTAAATCTGGCATTTTAATTTCAGCAATAGTTTTAACCTGATCCCATGTAACTGAAGCAATTTTATTACGGTTTGGCTGAGCCGAACCGGATTGCTTTTTAACTGCGTCCAATAACAAAATTGGTGCTGGAGGGGTTTTAATAACAAAGTCGAAAGACTTGTCAGAATAAACAGTAATTACCACTGGCAATACCGTTCCCATTTTGTCTTGGGTTCTCGCATTGAACTGCTTACAGAACTCCATAATGTTCAGACCCTTGCTACCAAGTGCCGGACCGATCGGAGGTGATGGATTAGCCTGTCCACCTTTTACCTGTAGCTTTACATAACCTGTAATCTCTTTAGCCATTTTGCTACAATTGTTTTTCTACTTGCATATAATTCAACTCAACAGGTGTATTTCTACCAAAGATTTTCACCATAACGTTAAGCTTTTTCTTTTCCTCGAATACCTCTTCAACAGTACCAGTGAAACCGTTGAAAGGACCATCCATTACTTTTACCAATTCACCAATAATGAATTGTGTATCAACTCTAGCATCGTCTTCTTCTACTTCTTCCACTTTCCCTAAAATTCTATTTACCTCTGATTGACGTAGAGGCACCGGAATTTTAGAAGTAGCTCCTTCACTTAAAAAACCTAACACTCCAGGAATACTGGTAATCACGTGTTTTGCTTCTCCATGTGAAAGGTCTGCTGATATCAAAATATAGCCAGGAAAAAAATTTCTTTCTCTAACCTTTTTCTTTCCATTCCTCATTTGATACACCTTTTCCATAGGGATCAATATTTGAGGAATAAAATCATTTAAGTTTTGCCTAATGATCTCGTTTTCAAGGTACATTTTCACCTTTTTCTCTTGACCACTCACAGCCCTAACTACATACCATTTATGTTCACTCATAAGGACTTGCTTGTTTAAAATGATTGGTACAGCAAACTGCTTGCTCTATCAAACACCACATCAATAAAGAAAACAACCAAGGCAAAAATTAATGAAGCTATCAAAACCAACACAGAACTTGACTGTAAGTCAGCATAAGTTGGCCAAGTTACCTTGTTTAATATTTCGTCATACGACTCTTCAATGTACTGTTTAACTTTATTCATTGTAAATGTCTTGAAAAGTTTAATGTCTTCGCACGGGTGGAGAGATTCGAACTCCCATCAGCGGTTTTGGAGACCGACATTCTACCCTTGAACTACACCCGTAATTTTGAAGTCGTCTAAAAAACGGACTGCAAACTTACGTAATTATATATTGATAAAAAAGCGAACTTGAAAATAAATTCAAGTTCGCTTCAATTATAATACAAAACCGATTACTCTATAATCTCAGTTACCTGACCAGCACCTACTGTTCTACCACCTTCACGGATAGCGAAACGTAAACCTTTGTCCATTGCAACTTTGTTGATCAAGTTAACTTCAACAGAAATATTATCACCTGGCATTACCATTTCAACTGATTCTGGAAGAATAATTTCTCCTGTAACGTCAGTTGTTCTTAAATAGAACTGAGGTCTATATTTGTTGAAGAATGGCGTGTGACGTCCACCTTCTTCTTTGGAAAGAACGTAAACTTCCGCTTTGAATTTAGTGTGAGGCTTAACAGAACCTGGTTTACAGATTACCATACCTCTTTTGATTTGTTCTTTATCGATACCTCTCAAAAGTAAACCAACGTTATCGCCAGCTTCACCTCTAT
The DNA here is from genome assembly GCA_943325655.2 of Bifidobacterium breve. Lineage (GTDB taxonomy): Bacteria > Bacteroidota > Bacteroidia > Cytophagales > UBA9547 > CALPQG02. The sequence continues at coordinate 18,914 of CALPQG020000007.1, forward strand.
CAAGAATTTTACGGAACATTTCAACACCAGTTACTACTGATTTCAAACCTTCAGCACCCATACCTAAGATATCAACTGCTTCACCAGAGTTAATGATACCACTTTCAATTCTACCTGTTGCAACAGTACCACGACCTGTGATCGAGAATACATCTTCCACTGGCATCAAGAATGGTTTATCAGTAGCACGTGGAGGAATTGGAATCCAACTATCAACAGCATCCATTAATGCTTCAATAGTAGCAACCCATTTAGGATCTCCGTTCAAGCCACCAAGAGCTGAACCTTGAATTACTGGAATATTATCACCATCAAAACCATAGAATGTTAACAATTCTCTGATTTCCATTTCAACTAATTCTAGAAGTTCAGGATCATCAACCATATCCACTTTATTCATGAATACTACGAGTTGAGGAACACCAACCTGACGCGCTAAAAGTATGTGCTCACGAGTTTGAGGCATTGGACCATCAGTAGATGCAACCACAAGGATAGCACCATCCATTTGAGCAGCACCTGTAACCATATTTTTCACATAATCCGCGTGACCAGGACAGTCAACGTGTGCATAGTGACGTTTTTCAGTTGCATACTCAACGTGAGAAGTATTGATAGTAATACCTCTTTCTTTTTCTTCAGGAGCGTTATCAATTGAAGAGAAGTCTCTCATTGCTGCAAGACCTTTACCTGCAAGTACTTTAGTAATTGCAGCAGTTAATGTTGTTTTACCGTGATCGACGTGACCAATTGTACCGATATTAACGTGTGGTTTCGAGCGGTCAAAATTTTCTTTAGCCATGATTAAGAATACTTAGTAATTGTTAATAGTTAGTTATTACTTGTTAATAAAATTGTGTACCAAATTTCAAGCGTGAGCCAATGACGGGATTTGAACCCGTGACCCCTTCCTTACCAAGGAAGTACTCTACCACTGAGCTACACCGGCTTAGAAAATCAAAAGTTTATAGCTATATCATTTATCGTTAAAACGAAAATAATATAGCTACAAACTAGTTTACACAATGAGCGGGAGACGCGGTTCGAACGCGCGACCTATAGCTTGGAAGGCTATCGCTCTACCAGCTGAGCTACTCCCGCAATATATGGTGGGGCGAGAAAGATTCGAACTTTCGAAGTCATAAGACAGCAGATTTACAGTCTGCCCCATTTGGCCGCTCTGGAATCACCCCATTAACATATCTGGTTTTTACTTAAAATTTAGCCTGCGCTACATTTTTTGGAGATGCAAATGTAGCTATTTAATTTATTGCTACAAACTTTTATTAGTTTATTTTCCAATATTTTTATTCCTTTAAAAAGAATAGATAGATTGGACTATTTTAGCACTTGATTTTCAAGATTAAACAATTCATTGAGTACATCAATCAAAGAATCTGCTTCTCCCCTTTTACACGCTGCTTTTAATTGCAACACCGGAAGTTTGATAATTTTTTGCATGATATTCCTGGTTATCTGATCTACCATTTTGGCTTCCAACCCATTCAATTGTTTTGCAAAACGTGATAATTCTTCTGAACGAATTTGTTCCAATGCACTTTTTAATTTTTGAATCGTTGGAGATACCACCATTTCCTGGTTCCACTGAGAAAATTCATGAATAGATTCTTCTATCAATCTTTCCACTTCTGGAACAGCTTCTACCCTCATCTGAAGCGCCTCGTTGGCTGTATTTCTGATTTGATCTATGTTATAAAGCAAAACACCCGGAATTTGCTCTACCGCACTATCAATACTTCTAGGAACAGACAGGTCAACCAAATATTTATGAGATAAAATATCAAGTGTAGCCAATCTTTGTTTTGTTATTAACGGTTCAGGCATCACCACTGAGCAAATGATTACATCATAGTTTACAATTTGTTCCCATAAGTTTTCATACGTAAGTACTCTAACCTGACATTCTTCAGCCAAAGCTAGCGCTTTGTCTAAAGTTCTGTTACAAAGTGTAATATTTTCTAGTTTAGATGCGGACAAATTTCTACAAACATCAGCACCAATTTCTCCTAAACCAATCACCAAAACTTTCGCTTCTGATTTATCTGCTACCAACAATTCAACCAACTCGACTGTGGCATAAGAAACAGAAGCCGCTCCATCTCTGAAACTCGTTTCCTGTACTACTCTTTTATTGGTAAAGAAAATGGTATGTAACAATCGGTGTAAAAATGGGCCTGCCAAATTTGCATCTGCTGACCATTGATAAGCTTGTTTGACTTGGTTGGTAATTTGTAAATCTCCTACTACTTGTGATTCTAATCCAATTGCCACTCTAAATAAATGTTCGATTGCTTCGTTCTGGTTATTAATTGGTGTGAAATAAGGAATATAATTTTCAGAATTTGAAATACCTTTGTGCACACAAAGCAATTTAATAAGCTCGATGGATAAATCTTCACTTGCAGAATAATACAATTCTGTACGGTTACAAGTAGAAATAATGAGCAAATCTGTTACATCAAAAACATCCCTCACTGTAGAAAGCAATGCTTTACATTGCTCTTCAGTAAGCGCTAATATCTCACGAACACTCAATGGTGCCGTCTTGTAAGA
>CALPQG020000008.1 GCA_943325655.2 Bifidobacterium breve
TGAAGGCAGGGCTTCAGACGAAGAAATCAAAACCTATGAACTGCGTCTTCAGATTGACAGTGTTTTTGCCAACGATGTACACCAATACATTGCTTTAAGAAGAGGGTTTTCCATGTATTCCAAAAGAAAGGCTTTGAAAAAACAACTGAACCAAATACACCAAGCAATGGAAGAAAATACGCCGAAACCTAAGTTGGAAATGCTGTTGAGTTACTGGAAACCAATGTTAGTGGCCGCTGCTGTCGCCATCATTTTTAGTTGGATTACCCATGTATCATTCAATTCATTCAAACAAAATACGGATCAAAAGTCGCATTACAAAGCACTGGAAAAAGACCTGGAGAAGGTGAAAAAAGCACAGAATTTACTTTGGAAATCCATCAATACAGAAGAAGCAGCAAGTGAAAGCTTGTCTGGCGGTACTGGGGTGGCCATTGCCACGGAGGGCTTAATTCTTACCGATTACCACGTGATTCAAAATGCCAAACAAATCGTTGTTGCAAATACAACTTGGGGCAGTTTGCCTGTGAAAGTTATTTATTCAAATCCTGCATTGGATATTGCGGTATTAAAAATTGACGCGCCCACATTCAAAAGATTCAAAACGGTTCCTTATATGCTGGGGGTAAAAAAAATGAAACTGGGCGAAAAGGTATACACCCTCGGCTACCCCAACGACGATATTGTGTTTGGGGAAGGCTATATCAGTTCATTGAATGGGTATGAAGGCGATACGGTGGCTTATCAAATGAGTATTCCCGTAAATCCTGGAAACAGTGGCGGACCTTTGATGGATAAAAAAGGAAACCTTGTTGGAATTATCAGTGGCAAACATGCGGTGAATGAAGGGGCAGGATTTGCACTGAAAGGCGACAAGATAGCCCGGGATTTAAAAGCGGTAAGTGATAGTCTGGCAATTCATTTACCAACACAAAATCAACTTCATGCCATCACCAAAATGCAATTGATTGAGAAAATTCAGCCTTTTGTATTTTCAGTTCGGGTTGCCAGGTAGCTTAAAGTCCTCCGTTTAAGGTTATCGGTTTTAGCGTTTTTCATTTACACCAAAACCATTTACAGAATCAGCTGGTACACCTGTGACAAATGGTTCTCCTTTTTTTGTCTGAATCCGCTTCTGAAACTTGTTTTTTTATCAGCGTTTTTAAAGGGTAGTTTGTTTGGGAATAGGCAGTGAATTGGATAAGAAATACAAATTGAATCAGCATAGAGAATTTGATTTGGTTCAATAAATGAAAGCTCAAGATAAATAGGTTTTAAATGGATGGTTAAGAAGAAGCCTTTTTTAAAAAATTAAAACTCCAAGATTGAAGTTGGAGAAGTTGGATTTGTCTTTTAACAAATAACGTCGACAAGGTTATGAACCTCATTGACGGAAATTATTAAAAAAAATTTGGATAAGAAATTCAACCCATTGCACTAAAACATTCTTACATTTTTTATCTTTGCAACTATGTTGGAAAATAGTAACACTTTAGCTGCTCAAATAGCGGCATTCCCTATTGAGAATAAAGTACAATTAGAAGAATTTAGAATGGCTTTTATCAGCAAAAAAGGAGCTGTTTCTTTGTTGTTCGATGAAATGAAAAATATTGCTCCTGAAAACAAAAAAGCTTTTGGAGCAGAAGTAAATTTGTTGAAAAATTTGGCCCAAGCTAAATTCGACGAGTTTAAAGAAGTAATAGAAAATCAGGAGGATGCTGCAGATTTTGATGCTACAGATTTTACCCTGCCAACAACCCCCAACCAATTAGGAAGTCGTCACCCTTTGACGCTTACCAGAGAACGTATCATTGAGATATTTACCCGTATTGGTTTTAACCTTTCCGAAGGTCCTGAAATTGAAGATGATTTCCATAATTTTACAGCCTTAAACTTTCCTGAAAACCACCCGGCAAGAGAGATGCAGGATACTTTCTTCCTTGAAAGAAATCCTGATATAGCCTTACGTACGCATACTTCATCGGTTCAGGTAAGGGTAATGGAAAATGAAAAACCACCCATCAGAACGTTATCACCTGGAAGAGTATATAGAAACGAAGCCATTTCGGCACGTGCACATTGCATGTTTCACCAGGTAGAAGGTTTGTATATCAATGAAAACGTGAGCTTTGCAGACTTAAAACAAACCTTGTACTACTTTGTAAAAGAAATGTTTGGCAAAGATGTTAACCTACGTTTCCGTCCTTCATTTTTTCCCTTCACTGAACCAAGTGCAGAAATCGATATTTCATGTTTGATCTGTGGCGGTAAAGGTTGTAATGTGTGTAAGCACTCGGGTTGGGTAGAAATTGGTGGCGCTGGAATGGTAGATCCAAATGTGTTGGAAAACTGTGGCATTGATAGCAAGAAATATACAGGATTTGCGTTTGGTATGGGAGTAGAACGAATCACCATGCTCAAGCATCAAATCAAAGACTTGAGGTTGTTCACTGAAAATGATGTAAGGTTTTTACGTCAATTCAAAGGAAGTTTGTAAATAGGATTTTGGTACTAAATAAATTCTTAATACCCTGTACCCTGTACCCTGTACCCTGTACCTCATACCTCATACCTAAAAAATGCACACTAGAATTCTCTTCTGCGTAATGCTCATTGGCTTTACTTCCTGTAGCAATCCTACAAAAGAAGAACAAATGCCATTTGCGTATGTAAATCTTCAAATCAGTTTGTTGGATCAAAATTATGCGATTCCGTTGGATAAAGGTTTTCGTTATCTTCCTGGAGTAGGAGTGAAAGGCATTCTTTTATACCGTGAAAATATTTCAACCTATATCGCTTTTGAAAGATGTTGTACCTATAAACCAACTTTGCCTTGCGAAATGATAGAAGTTGATTCTTCCAATTTGTATATCAAGGACAAGTGTTGCAATTCATTTTTCAAATTTGACGGTACGCCTTTTTCGGGACCTGCGTACAGACCATTACAAAAATACAGCACCAATATAGTCGGCAATACTTTATACATTACGAATTAAACCCTTATAATTTTTATACAAAATCCCCATGAAAAATATTTTACAGCTTGTTGTAGGTGTTGGATTAATTGTGTCGAATCAACTCAATGCGCAAACCATTAATTTTCCTGATCCTAATTTTAAAAATGCCATTCTTGAAAATGGCGTAGACCTAGACAAAGACCAAGAAATTCAATTGCATGAAGCGGAAGCAGTTACCGTTTTAAATGTCAGCTCAAAAGAAATTACGGACTTAACGGGTATTGAAGCGTTTAAAAATTTGAAAGAATTGAGCTGCAATTGGAATGAACTAACGCTGATTGATGTGTCTAAAAATGACAGTTTGGAAGGGTTGTTTTGTGCGAGTAATCGTCTGACAAAAATTGACTTGTCTAAAAATTTACTGTTAAGTGCCATCGCCCTAGATGAAAATCCATTAATAGTTGTAGACCTCACCAACAACGAAAAATTAAACAAACTTACCTGTACCAAAACCAGTTTAACTGTATTGGATTTGACGAAAAATTTGAAATTAATACAGCTTAATTGTACTTCAAATCCTGATTTGAAAACGGTGTTTGTGCCAGTAATAAACGCAGCGGTAAACAATAAAAGATTCAAAAAAGACAACAATACCCAATGGATGGAGAAAAGTAAAGCGCCACAAGGTCAGGGTGGCAGGAGGTAGTATTTGCCTATTATTATTTCCTGCTGCTTTATTTTTAGCACTATTTCTTATTGTTTCAATGATCAGTTGGATACACTTCCCTTTGTGTGTATATAGTGTTTTTTTTCAGTGGGTATATTTGTTTGTAAGTTTTACCAGCGCTTTAAGGTTGTTCTGAAGGAGATTAAATGGCTCTAATCAACTACAATTTCTTTGTTGCACAATTTACGAAGCAATTAGTCGTAATAGTATTTTGTGACAAGAATGGAAAAATTTGTTTTGACTTATTTGTTTTTATTGCTGGAGAGATTTACAACTACTCCGATTTAAACTTCATATTTTTAATTGAATACCATGAAAAAAAATACAAGCGTAGTTGTTGCATTTATTATGCTGACAGCATGTTTTTCTGCCAAACTCGCTACACCATCAGCATCAGATGTTGCCAGGGTGAGTAATAAATTCCCTAACTATACGCTTACAAACCTGAATGCAGGTAAAGTTCTTTTTGAAGAACATTGTGCTTTATGTCATGGATTGAGGAATCCAACTTCTCGTAATGAAGAGAACTGGAATAAAATTGTTCCACGAATGGTTAAAAAAGCCAATAGGAAAAAGGTAAGAATTGACGAAGGGCAGCAAGAATTGATTTTAAAGTATTTGGTGACGATGAGTGCTGGACCTAAAATTAAACAGCATTAATGTTTTGCTGTTTGATGAATAACAATAAATCTAAAATCTGAACGATTTAAAAAGTTTGTCCGGGTCGAATATGAATAACCATTATTGCAACTCCATAGCAAGCATGTTGTTGGAGAAGAACTCCAACAACGGCTTAAGTTTGTGAGGACACAAACTATGGCGAAAAACATGTAAACTTGACAACTGAAAACTCGACCACTCCTTAATGTGCCACCAACCAGTTTTCGCCAACGCCAATACCAATTTCCATAGGTACTAACAATGGAAGGGCATTTTTCATGAAGGCTTCTATTTTTGGACGAATGTATTCGATTTCTGATTTGTGTGCATCGAACACAAGCTCATCATGCACTTGCAGGATCATTTTGGATTTCAGGTTTTCTGATTGCATCCAATCGTTGATATTGATCATGGCTACTTTGATAATATCTGCAGCACTGCCTTGAATAGGAGCGTTGATGGCATTTCTTTCTGCATAACCTCTAATGGTTTGGTTGGCGGAATTGATGTCTCTCAAATAGCGCCTTCTCCCCAAAATAGTTTCTACATAGCCACGTTCTCTGGCTTCGTTGATGGCTTCGTCCATGTATTTTTTGATAGAAAACTCGGTGAAATAAGCCTCAATAATTTCAGCAGCTTCTTTGCGGGGAATGTCTAAGCGTTGAGAAAGTCCAAAAGCAGAGATGCCGTAAATAATTCCAAAGTTTACCATTTTGGCTTTACGTCGCATGTCTGATGTTACATCGGCCAAATCAACTTTGAAAACTTTTGCGGCGGTAGCAGCGTGAATATCAACACCACTTTTAAAGGCTTCCATCATGCTTTCATCTTTGCTGAATGAAGCAATAATGCGCAATTCTATTTGGGAATAATCGGCGCTGAGTATTAAATAATCCTCATTTCTGGGAACAAATGCTTTCCTGATTTCTTTGCCTTTTTCACTCCTGATAGGAATGTTCTGCAAATTTGGATTCGTAGAACTCAACCTTCCTGTAGCGGCAACTGCCTGGTTGTAGGAAGTATGGATTCTGCCATCAATAGGATATATCAAGGTGGGCAAAGCATCTACATAAGTAGATTTGAGCTTTTGCATTTCCCTGTATTCTAAAATGTCACGGATGATTTCATGTTCAAAAGCAAGTTTAGAAAGAATTTCTTCACCGGTAGCATATTGGCCTGTTTTGGTTTTCTTGGCTTTAGGATCTAATTTGAGTTTTTCAAACAATACATCTCCCATTTGTTTTGGAGAAGCAATGTTGAAGTTAACACCTGCCGCTTCATGGATTTTTTTCTCAATCACTCCAATGTCTGTTCCCAGCAAAACAGAAAAGTCGTTTAACGCTTTGACATCGATTTTAACACCTTCCCTTTCCATATTGGACAATACCTTCACCAGTGGGTTTTCCACTTCATGAAACAATTTTACCAAGCCAAGTTTTTGCAATTCAGGTTCAAAAATATGTTTTAACTGTAAGGTAATATCGGCATCTTCACCAGCATATTCCGCGATTTCTTCTATGGCGATGTCGCGCATATTGCCTTGTCCTTTGCCTTTTTTACCAATCAATTCAGTGATAGATACAGGTTTGTACCCGAGATAGTTTTCGGCCAGTATATCCATTCCATGACGCGTATCAGGGTCAATCAGGTAATGTGCGAGCATGGTATCAAACAATTTACCACCCACTTCGATACCGTAATTTTTCAATACCAAAATGTCAAATTTGATATTTTGTCCAATCTTTACAATATCTTTGTTTTCAAGCACTTCCTTGAATTCATTTACAATCGCTTGTGCTTCTGCTTTGTCTTCCGGAATAGGCACGTAATAGGCTTCTCCTGCGACATACGCAAAGGAAAGCCCAACCAATTCCGCATTGATGGTGTCTAAACTTGTCGTCTCCGAGTCGAAGCAAAATTCTTTTTGTTTGGACAAATATGAAATCAAACCCTGACGCAAGTCAGGCGTGTCCATCACATGGTAGGAGTGAAGCGTAGTTGCTATGGTTTTGTATTCCACCCTTTCTACAATGGTTTCTTCTACCATGGTTTCTGTGGCGACATAAGTATTGCTTGCCGGAGCATCAAACAAGCCCAATTGTCCATTCGTGTTGGAAGCGGGTTTGGCAAAGGAGGTCGACGGCAATTCTTCTCCGAATACCCTTTTGTGTAAATTTCTGAATTCTAATTCTTCAAAAAGTGGTACCAATTGTTCTTTGATGGCACCGGTATAAATCATTGCGTCTTCATCAAAATCTATTGGAACATCTAAAAATATCGTGGCCAGTTCTTTTGACATCAAGCCTTGTGCGGCAAATGTCTCTACATTTTCACGCAGTTTTCCTTTGAGTTCATGGCTGTTGGCAATCAGGTTTTCCACAGAGCCATATTCTTCGATGAGTTTCACTGCAGTTTTTTCTCCAATCCCCGGAATTCCAGGAATGTTGTCCACCGCATCTCCCTGTAATCCAAGAATGTCACGCACCTGGTCCACGTTTTTAACACCGAATTTTTTGCAAACTTTCTCGATGTCATAAATTTCTGGTCCATTGCCCATAAAAGCAGGGCGGTACACAAAAATATGTTCTTCCACCAATTGGCCATAATCTTTGTCAGAAGTCATCATGTACACTTCAAAATCTTCACGGGCAGCTTTTTTGGCGAAAGTACCGATGATGTCGTCGGCTTCAAATCCTGGTAGTATCAAAATTGGAATACCGAAACCACGAATCAATTCCATGCAAATAGGAATGGCTATGGTGATGTCTTCAGGTTGTTCCTGGCGGTTGGCTTTGTAAGCGGCAAATTGATCGTTTCTAAATGTTCCTCCCGGTGAATCAAATCCTACGGCGATGTGGGTAGGTTTTTCTTTGTTGATGATTTCTAACAGTGTGTTCAAAAAACCAAAGGCCGCACCGGTATTCATGCCTTTAGAATTGACCCGAGGTGTTTTGCTGAATGCAAAATGAGACCTGTAAATTAAGGCCATGGCATCGAGTAAAAAGAGTTTTTTAGAAGGCATATTTTGTTAATGTTGAATTTTGAATTGTAATCGTGTAGCGTATGGCTAAATTGGTCCGATTACAAATAAAAGTTATTCGGAACGGAAAACGAAATCTTTAAGGGCTTATTTGTGTTAACCATAGGTGAGTAAATTTGAATTGTTCGGAATTTATTTAACTTCTCGATCAATTTATAAATACACTTCTCCGCCGTTTCTATATTCATTTTATGAAATATGGCTCTAAATGAAATGCTATGGAGAAATGTCAAATAGTTGATGATATTAGTGATTTTGCGATAGCCCAATGTCGTTAACTTAAGAAAAGATCAGCGGTCTAATCTGCTTGATCCGCGTTCCATCCCGCACTTGCGGGAGTATGCTTTGACAAAGAACCCCGTTGAAAAACGGGGCAAAATTGCACACAGATTTGGCGGATTAAACGGATTTTCACGGATTTCAAAATTACAAAATTCCTTCACTTAACGAATTGGCCGATAGCCCGGGAATCGCCTTAAAAATTCTTCAAATCATTTTTTTCTGTTTAATGATATTCTCTAATAAACTCAAAAAAATAAAAAATTACTCCACTTTAGTTTCACATTCTTGAAATTCTAAAATCACATATATCCACAATAAATCATCTAGGTCCAAATGTAATGAATAAAAACTAGGCGATTACTTTGGTATTTTATTTCTTAACCCAAACTTAATCAGTTATTAATTCCTTTTTACAAAAAGAATTCCTTACCTTTGTCCGCTAAAAAAAAATTTTAAAACTCCAATGATCGACATCAGGAACATTGCAATTATTGCACACGTTGACCACGGTAAAACAACCTTGGTTGATAAAATTATCCATTCTGCAAAATTATTCAGAGACAACCAAGTATTCGACGATTTGATACTTGATAACAATGACCAAGAACGTGAACGTGGAATTACCATCACTTCAAAAAACGTTTCGGTAAGATATAAAGATACCAAAATCAATGTAATTGATACTCCTGGTCACGCCGATTTCGGTGGTGAGGTAGAACGTGTATTGAAAATGGCTGATGGCGTACTTTTATTGGTAGATGCATTTGAAGGTGCAATGCCTCAAACGCGTTTCGTATTAGGAAAAGCGATTGCTTTGGGTTTAAAACCAATTGTGGTTGTAAATAAAGTTGATAAAGAAAACTGTCGTCCAGACGAAGTAATGGAAAGCGTTTTTGATTTGATGTTTAACTTAGGGGCAACAGAAGACCAATTGGATTTCGTTACACTTTATGGTTCATCAAAACAAGGATGGATGAGTTTAGACTGGAAAGACAGAACTGAAAATATCGTTCCGCTTTTGGATGCTATTCTTGCGAATATTCCAGCACCAAAAATTGCTGACGGAAACATTCAATTACAAATTACTTCTTTAGATTACAACAACTTCACTGGACGTATCGCTATCGGTCGTTTAAAAAGAGGTGTGTTAAAAGAAGGTTCTCAAATCGTATTGGCGAAAGCTGACGGTTCATTCAAAAAAGTGAAAATAAAAGAACTTCATATTTTTGAAGGATTGGGTAAAGTTAAAGTTGACGAAGTGCAACCAGGCGACATTTGTGCCATCAGTGGAATTGAAGAATTCGAAATTGGGGACACTATTTGTGATGCTGAAAACCCAGAAGCTTTAGAAAGAATTTCTGTAGATGAGCCAACCATGAGTATGTTGTTCACTATTAACAATTCACCTTTCTTCGGTAAAGATGGTAAGTTTGTAACTTCTCGTCACATCAGAGACAGGTTGTTCAAAGAAATTGAAAAAAACCTTGCCTTGAAAGTTATCCAAGGTGATACGGAAGATAAATTCTTGGTATTTGGTAGAGGTATTCTTCACTTGTCGGTGTTGATTGAAACCATGAGACGTGAAGGGTATGAATTACAATTGGGTCAGCCACAAGTTATTTTCAAAGAAATTGACGGGGTGAAATGTGAGCCAGTAGAAATTTTAGTAGTAGATGTTCCTGAAGAATCTTCTGGAAAAGTAATTGACATCGCTACACAAGGTAAAGGTCAATTGTTGATCATGGAACCTAAAGGAGATTTACAACATTTAGAATTTGAAATCCCTTCAAGAGGTTTGATTGGTATGAGAAGTAAAATGCTTACTGCTACACAAGGAGAGGCTATTATGACCCACCGTTTCAAAGCTTATGAGCCATTCCGTGGTGCTATTGCTGGTAGAATCGCAGGTTCTATCATCTCTATGGAAACTGGTGCTTGTACTGCTTATTCTTTGGATAAATTACAAGACAGAGGTTTCTTCTTTGTTGATCCAGGAGAAGATATTTACATGGGTATGGTAATTGGCGAGCACAACAGACCAAACGACATCACCGTAAATACGGTAAAAGCAAAACAATTGACGAACATGCGTGCTTCTGGTACGGATGACAACGCTAAGATTGCTCCTAAAAGATCCTTCTCTTTAGAGGAATGTATGGAATATATCCAAAAAGATGAATATGTGGAAGTTACGCCAAAATCTATTCGTATGCGTAAAATTTACCTTGAAGAAGGAGAAAGAACACGTAACGCTAAGAAAAGCGAATCAAGTAATTAGTAGTTGCTAGTGTATATATTGAAAAGCCCTGACGAAAGTTGGGGCTTTTTTTGGTATGTCGGGCATGGTAATTTTCTAGCAGCGTCAAAGTCTTTCTGCCGTTGTTGGGTGTTCGTTTCACCAACAATATATGCGTTTCAACACAAAGAGTTGTTGGTGACGCCTTGTACGCCATTTGTTTTATAGGAAGATTTGTGGAAGGCTAAACACCAACAAGAGCCTAAATCTTTATTCAGATAAAGAATAATACCTCTTACCAATTGAAGTTTACCACCTGAGTAATGTCTGAAGCCAAGCTCAATGCCACCGGGCATGTATGTGCCGCGTTGCTGAGTTTTTGTTTTTGTTGTTCACTTAAGTTGTCTGCATTTGGTACCGTAAAGTTGATGACAATTTCTTTAATTTTTCTTGGGGTTACAGACATGATTTTGGTGATATCAAGTGTGGTTCCTTCCAATGCAATATTTTCTCTCTTGGCAATAATGCCCATAATGGTCAGCATACAACTTCCTAAGGCAGTACAAACCAAATCAGTAGGAGAGAAAGCTTCCCCTTTACCATTGTTATCGACAGGCGCATCTGTTAAAAGTACTGTATTAGACTGTAAATGCGTGGCTTCTGTTCTTAAATCTCCGAGGTAAATCGTTTTAATGGTAATAGGCATAGCAGTTGAAATTTTAAAGTGGTACTACAAAGTAAATATTTTTTTAAAACGAAACCAGTACTTTTTTATAAATTATTCTTGGGTCAGGTTCAAACAAAGGATTGTTTTAGTATGTATTGTTGCTATTTTTTATAAACTTGCTTATTGAATTTTGAATCATCAAAAACGCATTGTAAATGAAATCTATTTATAACTATTCTTTAACAATTGTGCTGTCAATAACCGCTTCCGTATTTTGTTTTGCGAAAAATACACCTGCTAAAACTTTTTCATCGTGGGAAAATAACCTGAAAAAAATAGAAGTTTCCTTTCAAAAAGGATACTATTCAGATGTATTGATGAGGGGAACAAAAATGGTAAAAGATATTGGGAAAAGTGAGTTTAAGAACGATTCCTATTTGGTAAGGGCGAATATTTATCAGCTACGCGCAAATTTAGCCAAGAATAATTTTGAAGCATTGGCACCTATGTTAGATTCTGTGAACCAACAATTGTCTCGGATTCCTAAAGACAGCATTACTGCGCAATATTCAGCAAAAACAAGTCTTATTGATTATTATTTAGAAGCAGGATATGCTATTAATGCGGTAAGTGTTGCCACAGAATTGCTTCCTTTGATGGCTAAAAGTTCACTGAAGTATTCGAGCAATCTGGTGAAAATTCAACTTGCAAGAGCATACCTGATGCAAGGCTCTGTGAATGAATCAATCAAACTTATTTCAGTATTGGAGGAGCAAATGGGGGCATTTGTCAACAATAGTAAAATGGGCGAAGATGGCATTGAGTCTAAAAATAAAATTTCTTCCGCTGCAAAAAAACAAAGAAAGTTAACTTATGCACATATTTTAAATTTGAAAGCAAGAGTGCTTTTTACACATGGCGATTATGATGCTGTACGTTTACAGTTGATGAATAATTTGAAATGGATTAAGAAAAATATTGGATCCACCAACGAATGTTATAGAGAGCATTGTAAGTCGCAAGCGGAGTTTTTTTTAGCTTTTGACAACCATAGAGATGCTGCCAAATACTATTTGAAAGGTTTTAAAGTAGGTGGATTGCGTAAAGCTGCACAACAAAAACTCGAAATGAATGAATTGTTAGTGAATGAATATATCATGACCAACAAGCCATCTAAAATAAAAAAATATACCAGAAGGTTACAGTTAACCGCAAAAAGGGCCTACGGCAAAAAGAATTTTTACTACCATGGCAAAGACTTGATTGAAGTACGACGTCAAATCAATAAAAATAACAACAGCAAAGCTAAAAATGAACTGCATGATATCTTTTTGGATTTCCCAAATATTCCTGATTATCATCCCAAAAAGATCCCTTACATACAAACACAGTTGGAGCTGGCTTTGCGTGAAGGTGATTTGGTTTTAGCAGAAAAATCATTAAAAGATATTTTGGACATTCATAAAGTTCTACTTGGTGAAAATGCTCCAGACTACCATAAAGCCAAATTGCAAGAGGCAAATTATATTGTTAAATATGGCAATGATTTCAAAAAAGTTGAAACCTTATTTAAGGAAAGTTTTGTGAAAATTGTGCAACCACAAATGGTAATTTCCAATAACAACTACGCCAATTACCTCAATGATTTTGCTGGAATGTATGAAATTACGGAACGTTATGACCTTTCTTTGAAACTAAGAACGGAAGCTTTAGCGGCTTCAAAAGAACGTTATGGCGAAAAAGACATGCATTATGCTTACGAGCTGGAGTTGTTGGCCGAATTGTTATTGTTAAAAGGAGATTATACCAAAGCAGATACTTTATTGAAAAATGCGTTGAGGGTTGCCAAATCACAATCAAATCAGAATGACCCAAAAGTAGTGAAAACTTACCAAGGTGTTGCCAAATTATACAGCACTCTCGGCTATTATGACGAAGCCAAAAGTATGTTGAATAAAGCATATTCAGCTTCCAATAAGTATATCAAAAAACAGGCTTTGGACGCAGCAGAAACCGCAGATGAATTGGCAGAATTGTCGCTTAAAACAGGTAGCTACAATGATGCTGAAGATTTGTTGAAAGAATCTATCACGCTCAAAGAGGCTAAGTTGGGTCAGGAAAGTAGGTCCTTAATTTCTACTTTAAATCTCTTAGGTAAAGTTTACCTGTCAACGGGAAATTATTCTGAATCAGAAAAAAATATCCGCCATGCCCAAAAAATATCGGCTAAAGTTTTTGCCGATTCGTCTTTGAAAGCTACCGAAAGTTTGCTTTTATTGGAAGAATTGTATGTCGCTATTGGTGACTATTCAAAAGCGGAAGCAAACCTCAAATTAGCCTTAAAAAACCAGGAAAGAGTTTTAGGCCGTAAACATATTTTGGTGGCAAACACGCTTACTCGTTTGGGCTTAATTAAATTAAAACAACCTGAAAATTCCCATGCTGAAATTGAAGCATTGTTAAATGAAGCCACCACAATTATCAAAGACAAAATTGGGGACAAAAATGCCATTTATGCAGATCAACTAAAAGATTTGGCCCACTTCTATTTTGAAACCAAACAATATGAAAAGGCAGATACTTTGTTAGGAATTGCCAATGCCTATTGGGTAGATAAGTTGTCGAGGTACAATATTCACAGTGCGGAAATTTCTATGATTAGAGGGGATATCAATACCAATCAAACCTTGTATGACAAAGCTGAAAAAAATTATGAAAGAGCACGAGTAGTATATCAGTATGTGTTTTCGTCAACGCATCCCGATTATGTAAATGCAACCAGTAAGAAGGCGAGGATATTCTACATTCAAAATCAACATAAAAAATCATTGGATTTGTTGGAGGAAACCACGCATTTATACCTTGATTTTACCAAGAAATATTTTCCTTCATTGAGTTTTAGAGAGAAAAATAAATACTGGAATTTGATTAAAGATGATTTTGAATTTTATAATTCGCTGGTCTTTAAAATGAAAGATGATAAACCAGCTTTGTTGGGTGATATTTATAACAATGTGATTGCTACCAAAGGGCTTTTGTTAAGTTCTTCCATTAAGGTAAAAGAAAGAATTTTAAGCAGTAACGATACTTCTTTGGTAAGCAAATACAAAGAATATGTAGATTTAAAGGAATATGTTACCAGTATAATTTCTATGAGTCCTCAACAATTAAAGGAATTGAATGTTGATCCAAAAGCCATTGAAAAAGAGATAGAAATCATAGAAAAAGAACTCAGTGAAAAATCTGAAGATTTCGCTTCTGACGACAGCAGAAAGAAAAGTGTGACCTGGAAGGATGTCAAAAATACGTTGAAACCAAATGAGTATGCCGTTGAATTGATCAGGTTCAGGCATTTTGATCAATCATTTACCGATTCGGTAATTTATGCTGCCATGATTATTTCTGCTGAAACCAAGGGGCAGCCAGAAATAGTGGTGATTCCAAATGGCAAATTGTTGGAAACCAAATTTATCAAGTACTTTAGGAATTCGGTCAAATTTAAAAATGAAGATCAATATTCCTACAACATGTTTTGGAAAGCCATTAAGGCAAAACTTCCAGATGGTGCAACCGTGTATTTGTCTTCTGAAGGCGTTTATAACCAGTTGAATATCGAAATGCTACAATCTCCTGAAGGGAAATACAGTATTGATCAAAATAATTTTGTGTTGGTGAGTAATACCAAAGACCTGGTGATTAATGCCATGGCACTCAAAACGAAGTCCAAAAAAGGAGTTGCAAAACCATTGGAAGTGGGTGATTTCGTGTTGTTTGGTAATCCTCAGTTTTATAAACAACGAAATGACAGTATTGTTGATCACCGTAAGGTAAGTCAATTGGATGGTGCAGAAAAAGAAGTAAATGAACTGTATACTTTTTTGAGCTCCAAAGGCGAAAAAGTACAGAAATTTATTGGGAAAAAGGTGACCGAAGAGGGTATTAAAAACCTGAAAAACCCACGTGTATTTCATATTGCAACCCATGCATATTTCAAAGAAGATGTTTCAAGTAGTTTAAACAATGAAGAAAGTGAATTTGCTTCTAATCCTTTGTTGAACTCGGGATTGTTGCTTTCAGGAGCTGGGGACATTGTTGACAATAAAGATGAAATGAATGTAAATGCTAAAAGTGGCGTTTTGACTGCCCTTGAAGTTTCAAACCTGTATTTTGACAATACCGAACTGGTAGTGTTGAGTGCTTGTGAAACAGGTTTGGGTCAAGTACAGGTAGGAGAGGGTGTTTATGGTTTGCAACGTTCGTTTTTGGTGGCAGGTGCCAATTCTGTTGTCATGAGTTTGTTTAAAGTGAATGATGAAGTGACTCAAAAATTGATGGTGTTGTTTTATGAAAAATGGAAAGCCACCGGAGATAAAAGGAAAGCATTCAATGAGGCTAAAAAACAAATCAAAGAGATTTATAAATTCCCTATTTACTGGGGATCATTTGTGATGATTGGGGTTTAGTTGAATGCACTTTTGGGTTCATGCCTCACTACAGTGTTTGGTGTTTATTGGGTTTTAATGAGTTTAAAGTAGTTTCGATACTTCTTTTGTGATTTAACTCAATTCTCGTCCGTGTTTAGTCTCTGACAAAACGCGCCACTGTTCCTGAAAATACTTAATGTTTATTTCAAGTTGGTGTAAGTGCAAGGATCTTTTAAAATTCAAAATTATAGTGTTGCATTCATGTATGAAATAGTTGGAGAGTTCTTTTCGTAATCATTTTTTTAAATATGGATTCAATTCAAAATTTAGCATTCAAAATTCAAAATTATAGTGTTGCATTCGTGTATGAAATAGTTGGGGATTTATTTTTTAAATCAAGTATTCGGCCTTCTTGAAAAAAATCAGTGTATACACCATTATTATACAATATTACCATTCCAATTTTCAATTTTTTTAAACATGAATTCAATCCAAAATTTAGCATTCAAAACTCAAAATTTGTTGTTTTGAGTTTTACAGCACGTCCCAGTTCTCTATTTGTGTTTAGTTGTAAATTATAGAAAATTACTCTTAAAAATTTATTACTTTTGCAAAAGGTGTTGGTATGCTTTGGGAAGAATTAAACAAAATGTTCAATGGCTTCAAGCACTTCACCTTTCATTTAAAAACAATTCACATTGGCTTCTTCGAATTTTATAGATTATGTTAAAGTATGTTTCCGCTCAGGTAAAGGTGGGGCGGGAAGTGCTCATTTTCGACGTGAAAAATTTGCACCATTAGGTGGCCCTGATGGCGGTGATGGTGGTCGTGGCGGACATATTATCCTTAAGGGAAGTAATAATTTTTGGACACTGATACACCTGAAATATAAAAAACACATCATTGCCGAAGACGGCGTTAGTGGAGGCGAAAGTCGCCAAACGGGTGCACAAGGCGAGGATGTTATTGTAGAAGTACCTTTGGGTACAGTGGTAAAAGATGCAGAAACAGGTGAAATTCGTTGCGAGATTACTGAAATCGGGCAGGAGATAATTGTTTCTCCAGGCGGAAGAGGTGGTTTAGGAAATGAGAATTTCAAAACTTCTACCAACCAGGCGCCACATTACGCACAGCCAGGTGAACCAGGTACCGACGAATGGTTGATTTTAGAACTCAAGTTATTGGCAGATGTTGGTTTGGTGGGCTTCCCGAATGCGGGAAAATCAACTTTGCTATCGGTGGTTTCTGCGGCAAAACCTGAAATCGCAGATTATCCATTTACCACTTTGGTTCCTAATTTAGGAGTAGTAAGCTACAGAGACAGTCAGTCGTTTGTCATGGCTGATATTCCCGGAATCATTGAAGGAGCTGCTGAAGGTAAAGGTTTGGGGGTGAGGTTTTTAAGGCACATAGAGCGTAACTCTATTTTGTTGTTCATGATTCCTGCTGATACCAACGACATTGCCAAAGATTACCAGGTTTTATTGCATGAATTGAAAAAACATAATCCGGAATTGTTGGATAAACACCGTTTGTTGGCCGTTACCAAATCTGATATGTTGGATGATGAATTGATGGAGGCCATGAAAAAAGAATTGCCTAAAGATATTGACGCTGTTTTTATATCTTCTGCAACACAATATGGCATTACAGAACTTAAAGATAAAATTTGGCAGGCAATTCACCAGGTTTAGTGTCATGTTGACAGTTTAATTTTTTTGGCAAAATCATTGTTATTGCCCAAGTTAGAAGAGTGCTTGATACCCGGTATAATCCCTCTTAGCAAAATAAAAATAGCGACATAAAAAAAATATATGAACACCGAAGAGAAAGACATAACTGAAGAGGTAAGTGATGAAGCGACAGCTTCGCAGGAAGAAATTGTGGAAACAGTTGAGCTTACTGAAACTGAAAAATTGCAAGCAGAAGTAGCCGAATTGAAAGATAAATTTTTAAGGTTACAGGCTGAATTCGACAATTTCAGAAGAAGAACAGCCAAAGAACGTCTTGATTTAATTGGTACAGCCTCTAAAGATTTAGTGTCTACTTTAATTCCTGTATTGGATGATTTTGAAAGAGCTACTAAAACGATGGAAACAGCCACAGATATGGATGCCATCAAAGAAGGTGTTGGATTGGTGTATAGTAAATTTTACAAAATTCTGGAAGCAAAAGGATTGAAGCCGATGAATTCCACTGGCCAGGCCTTTAACCCTGAAATACATGAAGCAATTACTCAAATCCCTGCTCCGTCGGATGATTTAAAAGGTAAAGTTGTGGACGAAGTTGAAAAAGGCTACTATTTAAATGACACGGTAGTAAGATTTGCTAAAGTAGTTATAGGAGCATAATTAAGATATTTGTTTGTTTTTTTAACAGACACCAAGCATTCACCAAACATGGCATCAAAAAGAGATTATTACGAAGTATTAGGCGTTTCAAAATCAGCAAGTGCTGAAGAAATAAAAAAAGCATACAGAAAGTTAGCCATTCAGTTTCACCCAGATAAAAACCCTGATGATCCTTCTGCGGAAGACAAGTTTAAGGAAGCTGCTGAAGCTTATGAAGTACTGAGTAATCCGGAAAAGAAACAAAGATTTGATCAATTTGGTCACCAAGGAATGAATGGT
The DNA here is from genome assembly GCA_943325655.2 of Bifidobacterium breve. Classification (GTDB taxonomy): domain Bacteria; phylum Bacteroidota; class Bacteroidia; order Cytophagales; family UBA9547; genus CALPQG02. The sequence continues at coordinate 17,624 of CALPQG020000008.1, forward strand.
GGCGGCTACGGTGGTGGTGGAATGAATATGGATGACATCTTCTCTCAATTTGGTGATGTTTTTGGCGACAGCAATCCTTTTGGAAGTTTCTTTGGCGGTGGCGGAAGAGGGCAGGGGCAAGGCGTAAAACGTGGTTCTAACTTAAGAATCAAGTTGAAGTTGAACCTGGAAGAAATTGCCAACGGCGCGGAGAAAAAAATCAAAGTGAAACGCCATGTAAGTTGCAAGGCCTGTAGTGGCAATGGCTCTAAAAATGGCACTTCAACCAAAACTTGCGGTACTTGTAATGGGCAGGGTCAGGTTCGTAAGGTGATGAACACCATGTTGGGACAAATGATGTCTACTGCAACTTGTCCTACCTGTAACGGAGAAGGCAAAACGGTTACTGAAAACTGTACGGTTTGTCACGGAGAAGGAAGGTCTTTAGAAGAAGAAGTAATCAGTATTAAAATCCCCGCAGGAGTAGTTGACGGCATGCAGCTTTCTATGAATGGCAAAGGAAATGTGCCACAAAGAGGAGGAATTGCAGGTGATTTGCTGATAGTAATTGAAGAAGAAGAACACGCGGAGTTGAAACGTGATGGCATAAATGTAATTTATGATTTGTATATCAATTTTGCCGATGCTGTGTTAGGTACCTCTTCTGAAGTGCCTACTATTGATGGCAAAGTGAAAATCAAAATTGAACCAGGAACTCAAAGTGGTAAAGTATTGCGCTTAAGAGACAAGGAGATTAAAGACATCAATGGCTACGGTAAAGGAGATTTGTTGATTTATGTCAATGTCTGGACGCCTAAGTCCCTTAGCAATGAGGAAAAGAAAATTGTAGAGCAATTGAGAGCATCACCTAATTTTAAACCTAATCCTGCAAAAGGCGAGAAAGGTTTCTTTGGGAAAATGAAAGAATATTTTCAGTAATTTTTAGCGTCCGTACCGCGACATTTAGTCGTGGTACGAACACTAAATAATAGCATTACTTATTTCTGCTTCAATAAAAATGTCGGGGCATAAAACTGAAAGCGTTGTCAAAATATTTTAATACGTTATTTCATGTTGAGAAAGGATTTTTTTATGAATAGAGGTTTCAATTTTATCATATATGATTTGTAACTATTTCACTTTTAGTATTTTACATCTCGCATCTCACAAATTACATCTTACATTTTACATCTCACAAATTACATTTCACTTTTTACCCAATTTATTATGAATTTTAAAGAATCATTTTTACACTTCATCTGGAAGTTTCAGTTGTTTGATAAGTCATTCCTTGCCACTACAAACAACGATGTACTGCACATTTTGAATCAAGGACAACACAATACCAATGCTGGGCCTGATTTTTTAGACAGTAAAATAAGCATCTCCAAGGTCAAATGGTTTGGAGCAATAGAAATTCATATCCATGCAACAGATTGGCAAAAACATGCCCATCATCTAGACAAAGCTTATGAACAGGTAGTGTTGCATGTAGTTTGGAATGAAGATGCAAAGTTGATTAGAAATGATGGCTCCCCAATGCCCACTTTAACCCTCAAAGACAAAGTTGACAAGGTGTACATTGATCGTTACCAATCATTAATTGAATACAAGCAGGAGATTTCCTGTACGCCATTTTTTGATCAGGTTTCAATGATTGTAAAACGAAGCATGTTTGATCGCGTGCTTTTAAACCGGCAGGAACATAAAGCAGAAGCTATCAATGAAATATGGAAAGCTTCCAACGGTTCTTGGGAAGACACTGCCTACAAGTTATTGGCTAAAAATTTTGGTTTTAAGGTCAATGCTTTTCCATTTCAAAAATTGGCAGAAAAGATTCCTTTAAAAATTCTGCAAAAGCACAGCGATAATCTATTTCAATTAGAAGCCCTCTTGTTTGGTGTTGCCGGGTTTTTAAAGGAAGTGGCTGATACTGATGAGTATGCATTGAGGCTACAAAATGAATACTTGTTTTTGGGACATAAGTATGACTTGTTACGCCATGAATTTAGTTTGCATGAATGGAAATATTTAAGGCTGCGTCCTGCCAATTTCCCTACGATTCGCATCGCACAATTTGCCATGCTGCTTTACCAGCAAAGTAATCTGTATTCTTTCCTGACTTCATTTGAAGATTATCATGTATTGGAAAAACAATTGTCGGTCACACAGTCACGTTATTGGCAACAACATTTTAAATTCAATGTGCTTTCATTTAGTCCAATTGGTAGTTTAGGGAAATCGAGCGTAGAAAATATAATGATCAATTCTGTGGTCCCCTTACTTTTTGCTGTATCAAAATTTAAAAATGAGCAAATATTTACAGAAAAAGCCATTACTTTGCTAGAGGAATTGCCAGCAGAACAAAATGCGGTTACGGCCATTTGGTCAGCAATAGGATTTGAGCTCAATGATGCTTTTGATTCTCAGGCGGCTATTGAATTGTATTCCAATTATTGTTCTCCAAAAAAATGCTTAGATTGTGCTATCGGCGCCGCCATCATGAAAACAAATAACCCTTGATAAACCTCATTATATATATAGTACACCTTTTTTTGATTGCAGGATTGTCTTGGATTCTGTACCTGCAATTTAAAAATGCACCACTTCGTAAGTTTTATTTCCCAACATTGTTGTTGAAAATTGGGGCTGGAGTCGCTTTGGGAATGTTGTATAAATTTCATTATGGTTATGGCGACACCTTAGGGTTTGATGCCGATACCATAAAGCTGGTTGCCCACATTAAAGCCTACCCAAGTGATTTTTTTAGGATTATGTTTTTGTCAGAAAGTAAATACAGTTTTCATATCCATGACTTTTATCCTCGATTTTCGGGTACGTATTTGTTTTTAAAAATGTGTACCGTGTTTTATTTATTGACCAATAATAGTTATTGGCTCACTGGAATTTATTTTTCCTTATTTTCTTTTCTAGGCATGTTTTCACTGGCCAATGTGATGGTGAAATTGTATCCCAATACACAATGGGAAGCCGCTATTGCTTTTTTGAGTTTCCCATCGGTGATTTTCTGGAGTACAGGTGTAATGAAAGAAAGTATTGTTGAAGGAAGTATGGGTTTTATATTGGCCATGGTCATTGCAAATTTTAGAAGTTTTGTGACATTGAAATGGAAAAATTTTATTGTACTTCCGGTATTGCTTTATTGGTTGTTTAAAATTAAATTTTATTATTTCATTGTGTTGATTACTGTGTTGACCATGGGTATTTTATGGGTAAAAACGCCAGGGATCAAGTGGTATTGCAAATGGATGGTAATGGTGGTGGTTTTGCTGTTTGGAAGCTTATTTCTTTCTAAAGTACATGTACATCTACACCCCTTAAAAGTTACAGGAGTAATCGTGGGAAACCATAA
>CALPQG020000009.1 GCA_943325655.2 Bifidobacterium breve
ATCTAATTTTGCGCCAGGTGTAGCCGTTCCTACCCCTACATTTCCTGTATTATCAATGGTAACTCTAGTGTTGGTTTCGGGAGCGGTTGTACCAATTTTTAATTTATCGGCATCGTCGTTGTCTACCCCAATGGAAAAAGTGGTGGTGCTGTTGAGTTGTAAATTAATTTTAGGGTCGCCAGCACCGGTGCAGTTAATATCTACAGCGGTTGCAGTGTCACTGTTGCCTTCCACATCTAAGTCGTTGCTAGGTGAAGTGGTGCCAATGCCTACTTGGGCATTTACCCCCCCCCCCATACAACATAAAGCACTGACAATCAGTGTACTAAGTACTGTTTTTCAGAATTGTTTTTTCATGGTTATTGTAATTGTTTGGGATTTATTTTTGTTTGTTGTCCAATGAAAATAGGGCAATCAAAATTGAATATAAAAATAAAGGTAAAACTTTTTTTCGTTTAATAAAAATGAAGTTGCAATATTTAAACTTACGTAGGGAAATATTTTTTGATGGTCGCTTTTCTCAAAGACAAGTATTAAGTACAGAGTACAAGGTACAGGGTACAGAGTACAGAGTACAAAGTACAGAGTACAGGGTACAAAGTACAGAGTACAGGGTTTACATGAATACCTAATACTTAATACCTAATACTTTTTTAAAGTTCTTCTCCAACAACTTGTATGTTTTATCCACAAAGTTTTGTTGGTGACGCCTTTTAAGCTTTTGAGTAAATATGGAGATTAATGGAAGGCGAACACCAACAACGGTGGAAATATAAAACGTTTAGGACTATCTGTTTACTTGATTGATTTCTTGTAAAATTAAATTTACAACCAACTGGTTATTATTTCATAAAAAATATTAACTTTGTCGCTCACGCTTAATTGAGCGCGGTAAATATTTCTAACCCTAATTGCTTTCCAAATGGTGTTATGGTAAGTTGTAAATGAACACTATGCTAATAATATGAGTGAATTAAATGATGGTTTTAACTGGGATCTGGTAGCAGGTAAAAGTTTTGCAAACAAGTACACAGAAGCTCAACGTGTTGAATTAGAGCAAATGTATGAATCAACGCTTTCTGAAGTAGTTGAAAATGAAGTAGTGAAAGGTTCAGTGGTTGGTATTACTGACAAAGATGTAATTGTAAACATTGGTTTTAAATCTGATGGTTTGGTTGCCTTGTCTGAATTCAGAGATTTACCAGATCTTAAAATTGGTGACGAAGTAGAAGTATTTATTGAAACACAAGAAGATCACTTGGGTCAATTGGTGCTTTCTCGTAAAAAAGCTAGAATTGTTAGCGCTTGGAAAAATATCCAAGATTCATTAGACCAAGACTTAATTGTTGAAGGTTTTGTGAAAAGAAGAACTAAAGGTGGATTGATTGTTGACGTTTATGGCGTTGAAGCTTTCTTACCAGGTTCTCAAATTGACGTTAAACCAATCCGCGACTTCGATATCTTCGTTGGTAAGAAAATGGAAGTTAAAATTGTGAAAATTAACTATGCAAACGATAACGTTGTAGTTTCTCACAAAGTGTTGATTGAAAAAGATATTGAAGCACAAAAAGGCCAAATCTTGAACAACCTTGAAAAAGGTCAAGTGCTTGAAGGGGTAATTAAAAACATGACTACTTTCGGTGTGTTCATCGATCTTGGTGGTGTTGATGGTTTGCTTCACATCACTGATATCTCTTGGGGACGTATCAACCATCCAGAAGAAGTACTGAAACTTGACCAAAAAGTTAACGTTGTGGTACTTGATTTCGATGATGAGAAAAAACGTATCTCATTAGGTATGAAACAACTTACACCACACCCATGGGATTCTTTAGACAAAGACATCGCAGTAGGTTCTAAAATTAAAGGTAGAATTGTAAACGTTGCAGATTACGGTGCTTTCCTTGAAATTTTACCAGGTGTAGAAGGCTTAATTCACGTTTCTGAAATGTCTTGGTCTCAACACTTACGTAATCCTCAAGATTTCATCAAAGTAAATGATGAATTGGAAGCAGTAGTGTTAACACTTGACAGAGATGAAAGAAAAATGTCTCTTGGTATCAAACAATTGACGGAAGATCCTTGGACTAAAAACGATGTATTGACTAAATACGGTATTGGAACGAAACACAAAGGTGTGGTGCGTAACCTGACTAACTTTGGTTTGTTCATTGAATTGGAAGAAGGTATCGACGGATTAGTACACGTTTCTGATCTTTCTTGGACTAAAAAAGTGAAACATCCATCTGAATTTGTGAAAGTGGGTGAAGATCTTGAAGTAATTGTTCTTGAATTAGACATCGAAAACAGAAGACTTGCTTTAGGTCACAAACAATTAGAACAAAACCCTTGGGATACTTTTGAAACGGTATTCGCGATTGGGTCTACGCATAGATGTACCATCATTAACAAAAATGATAAAGGTGGCGTACTTGAATTACCTTACGGTTTGGAAGGTTTCTGCAGCATCAAAAATCTAGTGAAAGAAGATGGCTCATTTGCTGAAGCTGGTGAAGCTTTAGACTTCCGTGTAACTGAATTCCACAAAGAAGAGAAAAGAATTATCCTTTCTCACACTGTAGGTTCTGAAGACGAAGTGGTAGCAGAAGAAAAATCTAAGAAAAAAGAAGTAGCTAAAAAAGCTAAAGCTGGCGAAAAAGCAGCTAAAGCGGTAGATCCTTCTGCTTCTACTTTAGGAGATTTAGATGTGCTTTCAGCATTGAAAGAAAAAATGAATGACGCGAAGTAATTCATTTTTAAACAAAAAAAAGGGTGTCGAAAGACACCCTTTTTTTTTGTTTAAATTGCTGGTACAGAGTACAGAGTACAGAGCACATTGTACTCTATACGCTATACTCTGTACTCTTTACGCTGTACATTTTATGAAAATTCTTTTGATAATGCATTTAATTGCTTATGTTTGCAACCCATTACGACATGGTCAAGTGGCCGAGCGGCTAGGCAGAGGTCTGCAAAACCTTCTACAGCGGTTCGAATCCGCTCTTGACCTCCACTAAAAGCTTCCTGAATTTCGGGAAGCTTTTTTGTTGAAAAGAAGCCATATTGCTGTTTTATGACAAAGCTCATGTAATTTAAAGTTAATATGGAAGGATTTGTAATTTATAATTATTCTAAATTGCTGTACCTGTAACTCGTTATTTTGTTATACGAGGTTGATATTCAATAGAAAAACCTAACTAAACAAAAAATAGTGAGGTTTGTTGTACATATTTACAAAAAATCTGTTTGAATAATTGGCTTACGATATTACATTTGTGTATTCCTCGGAAAACATATACAACATCATATTATAAAAAGTTCCTAATATGTTCTTATTTAACTCAATCAAAAAAGTATTCTTTTCAATATCACTTCTCTTCTTGGTTTTGGTGGCATCACCAAATTTTTCACAAGCTGCAGATAGTACCGGTGCACCAGCTGCAGACGCGTCACCGGCCACAGCAGGTTCGCCTTCTATTGAAAAAGGTAAATCTTTATTTGAAGACAATTGTAAATCTTGTCATGCAATAAAAACGATTGAAGTTGGTCCGGCCTTGAAAGGCATAGAACAAAGGAGAGATCGTAAATGGTTACACGCCTGGATTAAAAATTCTCAAAAAGTAATTGCTAGTGGCGATCCTTATGCTACTAAATTGTTTGCAGAATACAAAGGTGCGGTAATGACCAGCTTTCCAAGTTTTTCTGATGAAGAAATCAATTCGATCTTAGACTACGTTAAAGCGGAAGAAAATAAAAAAGACGAAGTTGTAGCTTCTTCTGGCGGAGCAGGCAATGCAGTTAAAACTGATGATTCATCTGCTGGATATGTTAAGATTTTATTAGCCGGATTTGTAATCGTATTGTTTTTGATTATTGTGGTGTTGGTATTGATCTTATCAGTATTGAAAAAAAACCTGGTTGGCAATGCAGACTTAACAGAAATTGATGCTGATTTGGTAAATCAAAAATTTGATATCGGTGTAGTCGTTAGAAGCAAAGGGTTTAAACTGATTGTAGGATTCTTGTTTGTAGCATTTGTTGGTAAAGCTGCTTTGGATGGTGTGATGCACATCGGGATGCAACAGGGTTATGCACCAAAACAACCTATCGCCTTCTCACACAAGTTACACGCAGGTAAATTTAAAATTGACTGTAGCTATTGTCACACAGGAGTTAGAAAAGGTAAATCTGCTAACATACCTTCTCCAAATATTTGTCTAAACTGTCACAGTCAAATCAAAACAACTTCACCTAAGTTGGAAGCTTTGAGAAAAGCAGTAGAAAACAAAAGACCTATAGAATGGGTACGTGTTCATAACTTACCTGATTTGGCCTATTTCAACCACTCTCAACACGTGGTGGTGGGTAAGTTAGAATGTCAAACTTGTCACGGACCAGTAGAGAAAATGGAAGTAATTCAACAATATTCTCCATTAACCATGGGATGGTGTATCAATTGTCACAGAGAAACTGAAGTGAAAACTGACGGCAATGGTTACTACGATAACCTAGTGAAATTACACGCTGAGAAAAATGGTACTCCGATGAAAGTTAAAGACATTGGAGGTCTTGAATGCTCAAAATGTCATTATTAATACTACACTCAAAAAACGTTTAGTAAGAAATTTCTATACCTACTACAAAATAATTTATGGAAGGGAATAATAATAAATACTGGAAAGGGGTTGAGGAATTGCAAAATGATCCTTCATTCGTGAAGAATGCTCATAATGAATTTCCTGAATACTTACCAGTGGGTACTAATGGTTCTGAAGCTGATGAAATTTCAGGGACACATAGACGCGATTTCTTAAAACTTTTAGGCTTTGGTGTTGCAGCAGCAACATTAGCAGCTTGTGAGGCGCCTGTAAAAAAAGCGATTCCTTACTTGAACAAACCTGAAGAAATAGATCCTTCTGTTGCCAACTGGTATGCATCTTCTTTTGCTGATGGCGTTGATTATTGCAGCGTTTTGGTAAAAACCCGTGAAGGTCGTCCAATCAAAATTGAAGGAAATAAATATTCTTCAGTTTCTAAAGGAGGTGTAAGTGCAAGGGTTCAGGCTTCTGTACTTTCTCTCTATGACAATGAAAGATTAAAAGGTCCTCTTGCGAATGGCAAAGCCACTACTTGGGGAGATGTTGATAAAACTATTAAATCTCAGTTAGAAGAAATCGCTGTCAAAGGCGGTAAAATCAGGGTAGTATCTTCTACTATTTTGAGTCCTTCTACTAAAAGTGCTCTTGCAGAATTTATGCGCAAATATCCTACTGCTAAACAAGTAGTATATGATGCCAATTCTTCAAGCGGTATTCTTCAGGCAAATCAAATTTCTTTTGGAAAAGCAGCATTACCTTCTTATGATTTCAGCAAAGCTGATAAAATTGTAAGTATTGGTGCTGATTTCATGGGTACATGGATTTCTCCAGTTGAATTTGCTAAACAATACGCTGTAAATAGAAAGGTTGGTAAAAACAACAAAAAAATGTCTCGTCATTATCAATTCGAGACTATTCTTTCTCTTTCAGGTTCTAATGCAGATCATCGTACTCCAATTAAACCTTCTCAAGAAGGATTGGTTGTTGCAGAAATATACAGCATCGTTACAGGCAATGCATTGAGTGTTCCTAAATCAGGAGTTGCTTATATTGAACAAGCTGCAAAAGACCTGTTGGCATCAAAAGGAAAATCTCTTGTGATTTCTTCTTCAAATGATGTAAATGTTCAGTTACTGGTAAATGCCATCAACGAATCACTTGGGAACTACGGTACTACCATTGATATCGTCAACCACACCAATTACCGTCAGGGTAATGATGCTGATGTGGTTACTTTTATCGCTGAAATTACTAAAGGTGATGTAGACGCAGTAGTATTTTACAATACTAACCCCATTTATTCTCATCCACTTGCGGCCAAATTGAAAGATGGTCTTAAGAAAGTTAAATTAAGTATTTCTTTATCTGACAGGTTAGATGAAACCGCAGCTGAATGTAAATTCGTTTGTCCTGACCATCACTACCTAGAATCTTGGGGAGATGCAGAACCTAAAAAAGGATTTTACAGCTTAATTCAACCAACCATTACTCCTTTATTCAAAACAAGACAAGCACAAGAAACTTTGTTGACTTGGACTGGTTCTAAAGTGAGTTTTTACAATTACGTACAAGAATTCTGGAAGTCAACGATATATCCTGCTCAAACAAAATATTTATCTTTTGTAGAGTTGTGGAATCATGCATTGCACAATGGTGTGTTTGAAATTCCGTCTGCACCTTCAGCAACTGCTGCTCAGGCCTTAAACACTGCTTCAGTTGTAGCAGGAATTAACAAAGCAAGCAAAGCTGCAAATGGTGGTGTAGAATTAGCATTGTATGAAAAAATTGGAACAGGAACAGGTAACCAGGCCAACAATCCTTGGATACAAGAATTCCCAGATCCAATTTCAAAAGTATGTTGGGACAATTACTTAGCGGTGCCGCTTTCTATGGCCAAGGCTAAAGGTTGGAGCCAAGATGATATCGTTAAAATTCAGGTAGGTACCAATACTCCATTAGAGTTGCCAGTACTTATTCAACCAGGACAAGCAGTAGGAACTGTAGCAATAGCTATAGGTTACGGAAGAGAAAAAGCAGGTAAAGCGGGTAACAAAGTAGGTAAAAATGTTTACCCATTTGTGTCAACGTCTACAGGTACTTTGATTTTCAATAACGTAGTTACTTCTATTGAAAAAACTGGTGAGACAAGAAAAATTGCTCAAACACAGACGCACCATACAATTATGGGACGTCAAAACGTACAAGAATCAACACTAACAGAGTACATGCAACCTAATGGCAAAAATGCTAAAGGTGAATTGGTTGGTGATATGGCTGGTCGTTTTGTACCAATGGTTTCTGTGAATGAAGGTGGAAATGAACAAGGTAAAAAAGCTCCAGAAGAAGTTTTACTTTGGTCAACAAAACCAAATGCATCAATGCCTAAGAACCATCATTGGGGAATGGTAATTGACTTAAACTCTTGTATTGGTTGTGGATCATGTGTGATTGGTTGTCAAGCTGAAAACAATGTTCCGGTAGTAGGTCGTCAGGAAATTATCAATGCTCGTGAGATGCATTGGATAAGAATTGACAGGTACTATTCTTCTGATAGCCCGACTACAAATGACAAAAGTATTGCAGGTTTATTGGATAAAAGGAGTGAAGAACCTTCTGAAAATCCAAAAGTAGTATTCCAACCAATGATGTGTCAGCATTGTAACAATGCGCCTTGTGAAACAGTTTGTCCTGTATTAGCAACGACACATAGTATGGAAGGTCTTAACCAAATGACTTATAACCGTTGTATTGGTACAAGATATTGTGCCAACAACTGTCCATATAAAGTACGTCGTTTCAACTGGTTCAGCTATTACAACAACAGTACATTCGATTACAACATGAATGATTCTCTTGGTAAAATGGTATTGAACCCAGATGTAACAGTTCGTGCACGTGGTGTAATGGAAAAATGTTCTATGTGTGTTCAACGTATCCAAGATGGTAAACTGACTGCTAAAAAAGCAAACAGAAGACCTGCAGATGGAGAAATTGAAACTGCATGTTCTCAATCATGTCCTACAGAAGCAATTGTTTTTGGAGATATGAATGATCCAGAAAGCAATATTGCTAAATTATTGAAAGTAGAAAAAGAAGGTAGAGCTTACCATGTACTTGAAGAGATCAATGTGAACCCTTCAGTATCTTACCTGTCTAAAATTAGAAATACTAAAGCTTAATAGATTAATATTCAAAGTTATGCATGTAACTTCACCAGTTAGAGAACCATTAGTACTTGGCAATAAATCATACCATGATGTCACTCAGGACATTGCCTGCCGAGTAGAAGAAAAACCAACCAAGCTATGGTTTATAGCCTTTGGCGTTTCACTTGTAATGTTAGCATTAGGATCAGCTTCATTATTCCAAACTTGGAGATTAGGTATTGGAGTTTGGGGATTGAACAAAACAGTTGGATGGGCTTGGGACATTACCAATTTCGTTTGGTGGGTTGGTATCGGTCACGCTGGTACGCTTATCTCTGCGGTATTGATGTTGTTCAGACAAAAATGGAGAACTGGTATTAACAGGGCTGCAGAAGCGATGACTATCTTTGCTGTATTGTGCGCTGGGTCATTTATTTTGATGCACATGGGTAGAACATGGCTGGCTCACTGGGCATTGCCACTTCCCAATACTTATGGTTCTTTATGGGTAAACTTTAACTCTCCTTTGGTATGGGACGTTTTTGCCATCTCTACTTACTTATTAGTTTCTTTATTGTTCTGGTATTTGGGTATGGTTCCTGACTTAGCAACCATCAGAGATAGAGCTGTTAATCCTATTTCTAAAGCTTGTTACGGTTTCTTCAGCTTAGGTTGGACAGGTTCTGCAAAACATTGGCAAAGATATGAGCAAGTAAGTTTAATTCTTGCTGGTTTGTCTACACCACTTGTACTTTCTGTACACACTATTGTAAGTATGGACTTTGCAACGTCGGTTATTCCTGGATGGCACACTACCATTTTCCCTCCTTATTTCGTTGCCGGAGCTATTTTCTCAGGTTTTGCGATGGTATTGACTTTGATGTTGGTAACACGTAAAGTGTACAAACTGGAAGAATACATTACCATGACTCACATTGAGTCCATGAATAAAATCATTATCCTTACAGGTTCTATTGTAGGTATTGCATATATCACAGAGTTCTTTATTGCTTGGTATTCAGGTGTTGAATATGAGTCTTATTGCTTTATCAACAGAGCAACTGGTCCTTATGCTTGGGCATATTGGGCGATGATGACTTGTAACGTTATTTCTCCTCAGTTATTCTGGTTCAAAAAAATCAGAACAAACTTAGTAGCTACATTTGTGCTTTCTATCATTGTAAATATCGGGATGTGGTTTGAGCGTTTTGTAATTATTGTAAGTTCATTACACAGAGATTACCTTCCTTCTAGCTGGGCAATGTTCTATCCTACGATGTATGATGTTGGGGATTATATCTTCACTTTTGGTTTATTCTTTACGTTGTTCTTCTTATTTGCTAAATACCTTCCTGTGGTGAACATGGCTGAAGTAAAAGCAGTATTGAAATCTTCAACTGACAAACCAAATCATAATCATTAATTCATTAAATAATAGATAATATTATGTCTGCTACTAGCGGTAAATTCTTGGTGGGTATTTTTGATGATGAGGATGTACTCCTTCATAGTATACCTGATATTAGAAATAGTGGGATTAAAATACTAGAGGTGTTTTCTCCTTTTCCATTACATGGTTTAGACGAAGCTCTTGGTTACGAAAGGTCTAAACTTGATGTTGCAGCTTTCTTTTTCGGTTTAACTGGAACTTTGACTGCCTTAACAATGATTTCTTACATGATGTTTTTTGATTGGCCAATGATGATAGGTGGTAAGTCAAACTTCCCTTTGCCAGATTTTATACCCGTTACTTTTGAGTTAACGGTATTGTTCTGTGCTTATGGAATGACCATCACCTTTTTTATTATAAGTAATTTACTACCTGGAGTGAAACCTATCTTATTCGATAAAAGATGTACTGACCATAAATTTGTTATGGCAATCGACCTTAGTAAAAACAAAATGTCGGAAGAAGAAATTACCAGCATTTTGAAAGAAAATGGAGCATCAGAAGTTAATCAAAAAGAATTTTAATAGCATTTATCCAATGAAAAATTTATATAGAACAGTATATTTAATTTCAGTAGGGTTTGCAGTACTTGCTTCTCTGTCTTCTTGCAGAAAAAATACCGATAACCCTGGAACTGAATATGCGTCTCAAATGTATCATTCTGTTCCTTATGAGGGCTTATCTCAAGTTACAGATCCAACAAGAGATGATTATAACACCAACGTGAATAATCCTCACAAAATGAACATGCGTGAGCCTGCTCCCGGAACCATCAAAATCAATGGGTACAATCCTAAAGTAGGAGCGAAACCAAAAGAAGATTTGATGATTTACAACCTAACAAAAGATGATTTTGAAGGTGCTGCAATGACTTTAGAAAATCCGATTGCTAAATCTGATCAAGTGATTGAAGAAGGTAAAGTGCTTTTTGAAAGCTATTGCGACCATTGTCATGGGGCTACCGGTCAAGGAGATGGTGAAGTTGGTCAAGTATTCAAAGGTGTACCTTCATATTCTAAAGGAAGAGTGAAAGAAGATAAAGCAGGGCAAATATTTCATACCATTACTTTTGGAAGGAATAGAATGTTGTCTCACGCTTCTCAAGTAAGTGTTGAAGATAGATGGAAAATTGTACATTACGTACAAACACTTCAAAATCAATAGTTCTCTATTCCTAGTTATTTGTTAAATATTACACTACAATGAAGTTAGAAGAAAAATTAGTAATTGATGAAAGGTTCGTTTTTACCACTAAGGCTAAAAACAAGGTCTTTACAATTATAGGTTTAGGTTTATTCCTTTTTGCCTTAGGGATGTATATGGTAATGTCGGGTGGTGGCCATCATGAAGATGCGCATGGTGCTGTTCAAGCGGCTGGACATGCGGCTAAAGGTCATCATGAAGCGTTCAACTGGATGACTAGGGTTTGGGTAAATTTATGGCACAATACAGTATTCTTTGCTGGCGTTTCAGTAATGGGTGTTTTTATTGTGGCTTATAATTATGTTGCCTATGCTGGTTGGTCTGCTGGATTAATTAGAGTACCAATGTCTTTTGGTTCTTTTTTACCTTATGCTTTCGGTATTATGTTAATTGTTTTCTTTTTTGGGCACCATGATTTGTTTCACTGGACACATGATGGTCTGACTGATCCAAATAGCCCTCATTATGATAGAATTATCGCTGGAAAGTCTGGTTTTCTAAATACCCCTTTTTATTTAATAAGGATGGTTATTTATTTTAGTCTTTGGATTTATATCAATCATTTGATCAGAAAAAATTCATTTGCTGAAGACATCAATGGTACGCATACCTATTGGCATAAAAACACTATTGTTTGTACTGTGTTTTTAATAATATTTGGGGTTACTTCATCTATGTCTGCCTGGGATTTTGTAATGTCTGTAGATCCACATTGGTTCAGTACAATGTTTGGCTGGTATGTATTCGCAAGCTGGCACGTGTCTGCAATCGCTGCTGTAACCTTGATTGTAGTATTGTTAAAAGAAAGAGGTTATTTGACTATCGTTACTGAAAATCATTTACATGATTTGGGTAAATTTATGTTCGCTTTCAGTATCTTCTGGACGTATATCTGGTTCAGTCAGTTCTTGTTGATTTTCTATGCGCATATCCCTGAAGAAACAGTTTATTTCTTGGATAGAATGAAAAATTACGGTAACCATTACACTGGTATATTCTACTTGAATATCTTTATCAACTTTATTTTTCCTTTCTTGGTATTGATGACTAGGGATGCGAAAAGACACATGATTATTCTTAAAATCGTTTCGATTGCAATCTTGTTCGGTCATTGGTTAGACTTTTACTTGATGTTAACTCCTGGTACCTTAAAAGGACATAGTGGCTTTGGCCCTTTAGAAATCGGTACAGCTCTTGTGTTTTTAGGGGTATTCATTTATGTGATTGCAAATGCTTTATCTAAAGCTCCTTTAGTTGCCAAAAATCACCCAATGTTGGAAGAAAGTTTACATCACAACATTTAACATAAGAACATTTAATTACTTAGAAATCAATTTATAAAGTTATGACAGGTTTAATATTAGGTGTATCTGCGGTACTTATTCTGATTATCTTATTTCTGATATTCAGGGTACAGAGCTTAGTTTCTGTTCTTAAAGGTACTTATAATAAAAGGGTATCATTAAGTAATAAAGTTAATGCCATCCTTTTCCCTATTTCATTCACAATGGGAATGATTTTATTGTTCTGGTACTCAGACAAAGCGAGTGAGTTTTATCTGCCTGAGTCCGCCTCGTTTCACGGTGTACATACTGATTCATTGTTTTGGATTACTACTTACATCGTTACTGCTGCTTTTATCATTACCCATATCTTGTTGTTTTGGTTTGCTTATAAATACCAGTACAAAGAAGGAAATCAAGCTACATTCTTTCCTGATAATCATAAATTAGAATTGGTTTGGACCGTCATTCCTGCCATTTTATTGACAATTTTAGTTGTATTTGGTTATAAAAACTGGTCTGCAATTACCAATCCCGTTTTGCAAAAAGACAGGGTAGAAATTGAGGTAATGGGTAAACAATTTGCTTGGCAGGTTAGGTATGCAGGAAAAGATGGTGTGATAGGTAAATACAACTACAAATTAATTGACAACAGCAATGAGTTTGGGATGGATATGGCTGATGTAAATAACTTTGATGATTTTACACCTAGAGAAATTCACATTCCAAAAGGACGTCAAATTTTTTTGAAAATCAGGGCTAGAGATGTACTTCACTCTGTTTTCTTACCTCACTTCAGGGTGAAAATGGATGCTGTTCCTGGAATGCCTACTAGTTTTGCATTTACTCCTAAATACACCACTGCAGAAATGGCTGCGATTACCGGAAATCCTACATTCAAATATGAATTGGCTTGTACAGAGATTTGTGGTAGAGGTCACTATGCCATGAGATTTATTGTGGTAGTGGAAGAAGAAGAAGATTATAAGAAATGGTTTGCGGAGCAAAAATCTTGGTTAGAAACAAATCCTGATTATGTGAATAAGATTCCAGAGAATTTAAGACAATATGTTCCTTTTGCAATTGCTCCAAAAGCTTCAGCAGAAAAATCTTCATCTGATTCATCAGCTGTTACTCCTGTATCAACCGATTCATTAAAAAAAGAAGCTATGGCTTCTTACTAATATTAATTAATAAAATACTTCATCGTAATAAATTATTATGGCAACTTTAGATATTCACGCTCATACTGCTGACACGCATGATCATCATGATGAACATGAACACGAGCATCACGAACAAGGTTTTATTGCTAAATATATCTTTTCTGAAGATCATAAGACTATCGCAAAACAATTCCTTATTTCTGGTTTGTTTTGGGCTTTGATAGGAGGTTCTTTTTCTGCTATTTTCCGTTTACAATTGGGTTTTCCCGATGCTAACTTAGAATGGTTAAAACCGTTGTTAGGAGAATGGATTCAAAATGGTAAACTAGATCCTGAGTTTTACCTTGCTTTAGTAACCATGCATGGTACCATCATGGTTTTCTTTGTGTTAACTGCCGGCTTAAGTGGTACTTTCTCCAACTTCTTGATTCCGCTACAAGTAGGAGCAAGAGATATGGCTTCTGGATTTCTTAACATGTTATCTTATTGGTTCTTTTTTATTTCTTCAGTATTAATGTTTATTTCATTATTTATTGAAACAGGTCCTGCTTCTGGTGGTTGGGTAATTTATCCCCCATTGAGTGCATTACCACAAGCAATGTCAGGATCTGGTTTAGGGATGACTTTATGGTTGTCGTCCATGGCCATATTTATCGTTTCAAGTTTGTTGGGCAGTATCAATTATATTACTACCATTATTAACTTAAGAACTGTTGGTATGACTTTTACAAGATTGCCACTTACTATTTGGGCTTTTTTTTTAACAGCAATCATAGGCGTATTGTCTTTCCCTGTATTGTTTTCTGCAGCTTTATTATTGATTTTTGACAGAAGTTTTGGAACAAGTTTTTACTTGTCTGAAATTTATATTGGAGGTCAGGCATTGCATAATATGGGAGGTAGTCCTATTTTATTCCAACACTTATTCTGGTTCTTAGGTCACCCAGAGGTTTATATCGTATTGTTACCTGCATTAGGAATTACCTCTGAAATTATATCTACGAACTCAAGAAAGCCAATCTTTGGTTACAAAGCGATGATTGGTTCTATGATGGGGATTACCTTCTTATCTTTTATCGTATGGGCGCATCACATGTTTGTAACAGGCATGAATCCTTTCTTAGGATCTGTATTTATGTTGTTGACTTTAATTATTGCAGTTCCTTCTGCAGTAAAAGCCTTTAACTACATTACTACATTGTGGAGAGGTAATATTGTATTTACTCCAGCGATGTTGTTCTCTATCGGATTGGTTTCGTTCTTTATTTCTGGTGGTGTAACAGGTATCATTTTAGGAAATGCTGCTTTAGATATTCAATTACATGATACTTATTATGTCGTAGCTCACTTTCACTTGGTAATGGGTTCTGCTTCATTCTTTGGATTCTTAGCTGGTGTTTATCACTGGTTTCCAAAAATGTTTGGTAGAATGTTAGATGAGAAATTAGGGTACATTCATTTTTGGTTATCATTTATCGGTATTTACTTGGTTTTCTTCCCAATGCACTACATCGGTATTGCTGGTTTCCCTAGAAGATACTATTCATTCACGAGTTACGAAGCTTTCAGTACTTTTGGTGACTTAAACATGTTTATCAGTATTGCTGCTATTACTACTTTAAGTGCTCAATTGATCTTTGGATTTAACTTCTTCTACAGTATATTTAAAGGAAGAAAATCAACTCAAAATCCTTGGTCCTCTAATACTTTAGAATGGACTGCTCCAATTATTCCAGGTCACGGTAACTGGGAAGGTGATATTCCTCACGTTTACAGATGGCCTTATGACTATAGTAAACCAGGTGCAAAAGAAGATTTTATCATGCAAAATGTTCCTTTATCTCAAACACCAGAATCTAATCTTCCTTTTGAAAAAGACTTGGCTTTAGAAGAAAAATGAGGATAATATTTCAGAAGAAAGCAGTGATACACTGCTTTCTTTAACTATATCCATTATCTTTCAGGTAGTAAACAATCAAATGCAATCAAATGCAATTAAATTCTATTTCTATACCTACATTAAGTGTTGCTAGTGCTAAATTCAAAGCTTATTTTGAGCTTTTGAAATTTAGACTATCTTTTCTTGTAGCCTTTTCTGGAGGAATAGGTTTTGTTTTGGCATCTACAGGAAATATTGATTGGATTAAATTAACAATATTTGCCATCGGAGGTTTTTTAATCACAGGTTCATCTAACATCATCAATCAAATTATTGAGAAGGATTTAGATAAACTGATGAAAAGAACTCTGGCTCGACCTCTTCCTACTAACAGGCTTTCTATTACCGAAGCAACTATCTTTAGTTTTATCATTGGTGCCATTGGTTTATACTTATTGGTTACTAGTACCAATGTGCTGGCGGCTTTATTGACTATTATCTCTTCAATCCTTTATGGTTTTGTATATACACCATTAAAAAGAAAAGGACCTATTGCAGTATTTGTAGGTGCTATCCCTGGTGCTTTGCCTCCTATGATTGGTTGGGTTGCTGCTTCTGGAAATTTTTCGTTTGCGGCTTTCTTAATTTTCGGTATTCAATTTGTTTGGCAGTTTCCTCATTTCTGGGCTATTGCTTGGGTTTTAGATGATGATTACAAAAAAGCAGGATTCAGGTTATTGCCAGCAGGTGGTGCAAAAGATACCAATACAGCATTTTTGATTATGATTTATTCTTTGTGTCTGATTCCATTAGGTTTATTGCCTTATTTGTTTGGAATTTCAGGGATTAATTCAGCAGTAATTACTACATTAGCAGGTGTTTTATTTCTCGCTCAAAATATTTATTTAATGAAAGAGTGTTCACAGAAAGCAGCAATGCAGTTGATGTTTGGTTCTTTTATTTATTTACCAGTAGTTCAAATTGCTTTAGTATTTGATAAAATCTAAAATATGCCAACTATAAACGTAACAACTGAGTCAGGGATGAATGCAAAGAAATTTGCATTGTGGTTATTTATTGTAAGTATTGTAATGATATTTGCATCCCTTACAAGTGCATTTCTTGTAAGACGTGCAGAAGGAAACTGGATTATTTACGACCTGCCTTCGGCCTTATGGATATCATCATTTATCATTGTATTGAGTAGTGCTTCTATGCATTGGGCTTATGTTGCTGCAAAAAAGAATAATTTTCCCACTGCTGGTAAAGCTATTGTCGTAACTTTACTCCTAGGATTATCGTTTGGATATACTCAATTTATGGCCTGGTCAGAATTGGTAGATCAAAAAGTTTTCTTTGCTTTTGCAAATCCTGGTGGTTCTTTCTTTTATGTGTTAACAGGGCTTCATGCCTTTCACATCATAACTGGATTACTTTATTTATTGGTTACTTGGTATAAAGTGAACAATAATAAGATTAGTTCTAAAAATATAATTCAAGTGGAGATGTGTGCTACGTTTTGGCATTTTCTCGGTGTCTTGTGGTTGTATTTGTTTGTGTTTCTATTCATGTATCATTAATTTAAATTATTATGTCAGCAGTTCATGCAGAAGTTGATTCAAAAACATTGTGGGGTGGTGGTGTAGAGCCATTAAAAGCAGGTTATGGAAAGCTAATGATGTGGTTTTTCCTTGTTTCGGATACCTTTTCTTTTTCCGCTTTATTGATTACTTACGGGTTTATTCGTTTCAGTAGTCATGATGCCTGGCCTATCCCAGAACATGTATTTACACACATTCCTTTTTGGCATATCAATGCTCCTTTGGTTTTTGTTGGGTTTATGACATTTGTATTGATTGCTAGTTCTGTAACGATGGTCTTAGCAGTTGAAGCTGGTCAACGTATGGATAAAAAAGCGGTTGAAAAATGGATGTTATGGACAATTTTGGGTGGTATTATTTTCGTTGGTAGTCAGGCTTGGGAATGGTCTATTTTCATTGCAGGTATTGATGGTCATACTGCTTCTTTAATTAGCAATCCTTATGGACCTCCTGCTTTTGCAGATTTGTTTTTCTTTATCACAGGTTTCCATGGTACACACGTAACAAGTGGTATTATCTTAAATATCCTTATTTTCTTTAACACTGTTTTTGGGGTGTATGAAAAAAGAGGATCTTATGAAATGGTTGAAAAAGTTGGTTTATACTGGCACTTTGTAGATTTAGTTTGGGTGTTTGTATTTACATTCTTCTATTTAGTTTAGTAATTCATTCCTTATAAATATTAATATAATGGCAAATCACGGTCATACATCACATTCTAACGCTCCTGTTAGAGAAATTCCGGCTCCTCAAACTGCTTGGATTTTCAAAACGTTTTGGATTTTATCTGCAATTACAGCATTTGAATTCTTGATAGCTTTCACCAAAGGTCCATTACATATTAATCACTATGTAGTAATTACAATATTTGTATCCCTTACTTTGGTAAAAGCTTTTTACATTGTGGCTGATTTTATGCATTTAAAGCATGAAGTTAAAATGTTGATTTCTGTCATTGTTTTCCCTATACTATTTATTTTATGGTTTATTCTTGCAATGTTAATTGAAGGTCATTATACTTTAGCTATGTTTCAATTCTTTAGATAAATAGTCTATGAAAATTTATTACAAGGCCGGTTTACTAATAATTATATTATTAGTACCTGCCTTTGTTTATTTGTTTTTAAAATCATTTGGGAACAATCATTATAGCGTTCCCAAAATGGTACCTGTTGATGTTATTCAAAAATCGGTTAATGGTATGAAGGTAACTGATACTATTTACCATCATGTTCCTCCATTTCAATTTACTACAAGTACAAATACACAGTTTGGTTCTAAACAATTAGAAGGGAAAATTTACATAGCTGATTTCTTCTTTTCAAGATGTCCAAGCATTTGTCCAACCATGACTACCCAATTGATGAGGGTACAATCAGCTTTTAAAGACAACAAAGAGATTCAGCTGGTTTCATTTACAGTAGATCCAGAAAATGATACTCCTGAAGTTTTGGCTGCCTTTGCTTCTAGATACAAGGCAAACCCTGGCACTTGGCATTTTTTAACAGGACAAAAAGATGCTATTTATAAGCTGGCAAAAGAAGGATTTAAAATTTCGGCCATGGATGATCCTGCTGGTGGTGAAGAGTTTGTTCACAGTGATAAATTAATATTGGTAGATCAGAATAAAATTATCCGGGGTTTTTACAATGGTACAGATCCAAAAGAAGTAGATCGTTTAATTACAGAAGTTAAAGTTTTATTACATGAATACGAGCAATAATTCCAATGTAGAAATGGTTAAGCACAACAGTGTATACCTTGCAATTATTGGTCTATTATCTGTGGCCATTCCAGTTGTGGTTGCTGTTTTGTTTTCAATTCCACAAACGGGTGGTTTGGGTGCTTTAGATGTTTCTTTTCTTCCTAAATTAAATGCTGTATTGAACTCTTCTACAGCCATTGCTTTGTTATCTGGCTATTATTTTATTAAAAATAAAAACATTGTACTACATCGTTTATCGATGTTTTCAGCATTTACCTTATCCTCTATATTTTTGGTTTCTTATGTCATTTATCATTTCCAGGCACAGCATACTTTGTATGGTGGCACAGGCATTATTAAAACCATTTACCTGAGTTTGTTATTGTCGCACATCTTATTGGCAATTGCCATAGTACCATTGGTGTTGTTAACGATTTATTTTGCCATCACGAATCAACTTGTAAAACATAAAAAAATTGCCAAATGGACCTTTCCTATTTGGTTGTATGTTGCAGTGAGTGGAGTTATTGTTTATTTTTTGATAAGTCCATATTATGTTTAGTACAAGGTCTTAGGTACAAGGTATTAGGTAGGTATATCATATTGAGTATAGTTTAAAGTGTATATTTTGTTATCAATTTAACCGCGATAAAATGAAGCTTATTTTAGTAATTTTGGTGTTGATGTTTGGATTACAAATGTCTGCTCCTGTAGTTGTAAATGCACAATGTGCCATGTGTAAAGCTACATTAGAAAGTAATGCCCAAAATGACAAAAGTAAAATAGGTGCAGGATTAAATACTGGGATACTTTATTTAATGGTTATTCCGTATCTGATTTTTGGAACATTAGGATATCTTTGGTATAAGAATTCTAAAAAACCAAAATCTATATTTGAGACTGTTAGTGATACTGGTGATTTAATTTAGTTTTAATTTGAATTTTACTTGTTTTTTCTGATTATAAACCATACTTTTGCAAACTAATTATTCGGAAATCTTTCTAACTTTTCATTAGATAGCAAAAAAAAATAATGGTTCCGTAGCTCTTTGGATAGAGCATCCCGTTTACTCGGGAAGGTCACTCATTCGAATAAAGATAATAATGGTTCCGTAGCTCTTTGGATAAAGCATCCCGTTTACTCGGGAAGGTAAATCATTCGAATAAAGATATCAATGGTTCCGTAGCTCTTTGGATAG
>CALPQG020000010.1 GCA_943325655.2 Bifidobacterium breve
AATCAAAGTATCAATCCTTAAGGCAACGCACAGCGAATCCGAGTGCTCGGCCGTTGGTGTCCATGCTGGCATTGCTGCTACTGAAGCCCAGGAAGCGAGAATTAGTACCGCTAACCGTACTGCTCCAATAGAGGCCGCTGGTACCAACAGCGTCGAGCGTACCATCGCTGAGGATGCGGTAGCCCGACACGGGCAATTTAAGCGGAGAGGCAAAAGCGCCGGCAGCGTTGTTTTGTAAACTACCAGTTCCCCAAAAACCTGTACCACCATTATTACGTTCGGCTTCCCACTCAGCTTCTGTAGGTAAACGGTACCCACTAGGACAAGGATTGTTGGTGCCACTTACTCCCTGCCATAAGAGATCAGGATTAGTGCCACTGTACCAATTCGCTGAGCCAATAAGAAAGCTACTACCAGGGGTAGTTGAGGTGCTTTGCCCTGTTGTTTGGCCGGATGTTCTTATTTGATGCCCATCAGCTCCTCTCCCCCATTGAAATAAATGACCATAGGCATTGGCATCGGTACTGCTGGTAGCTACTTGTGTGGCGCCCAAGTTGCGGTCTAACCAACATTTAGAATTTGCTCCAGTCACGGTGCCGTAGGTAACACTTGCACCATTGTAAGTAAACGTTACTGAACCACCACAAGCAGGGGTTTTGGTGACTTTGTAAAAGACAATACTATCAACGTCTGCTGTTTTTACAGATTGTTTATTTATTACCACACCGTTTTTCATTACATACATCGTGTCGTTTTGAGCGATAACTGTTGAAGCTGAAAAGCCAAAAGTTAATAATACCCCCAATAATAGTCTATTCATATTTTTCATAATCTTGTCCTCCTCGTTTATTGTTTAATGATTTTTACTGTTTTAATTTCTACTGCATTTGCATAACGACACCAATAAATACCTTGTGCAAGGTGACTTACGTTGAGTGTAATTAAGCTGCCTCCGTTTGTGGTTTGCGTTAGTATCTCTTTACCCTCCATTGTCAAAATGCTTAGTGTAATTTCTCCTGTCAGGCCTGTTAAATCAATGTTTAATACATCGGATACAGGAATGGGATAAGTTACGATGTTGGCGTTATCTATCTGTACTGTTGGCTCTGTTATGCCAGCTATTAGGTTTGTAAAGTTCAGGTACCTTAATCCGCTTAAAGCATAAACGCCAGTGGAATTATCTGATTTTTGTACCGTTGCATTTCCTCCTGAAAAAGTCATTTTTCGTAGGCTACTCAATGTATAAGCAGTTTGGGTACCGCTTTTTTCTTTTACATACATCGTTTGTGCTTGTAATCCTGTCAGTCCGAGTCCTAACAAAAATACCGCACTTAATTTCAATCGTTTTTGTCGCATGTTTATTTATTTTTTTATTGGGGTGAATTCAAGCTACAAATGCACTTTTTTGTTTAACATATTTAATGGTAATTTAAACGTATTTAATGGTGATTCAAATTTATTATTCTTTTCATTTAGCTGTTAGTTTCAATTTTTTGCTGTTGTTGGTTTTTCCCACTGAATGTTAAAGGGTATAAGTAAGCAAGTTAACCAAACGTTAACAGTCCTCTAAACTCGGCGTGTACAAAGACTTTCACTTTGCTATAAAATACCATTCCCGACATACCAAAAAGCGAGTCGGAGACTCTTGTTTATTAAAAATCCGTAGAATGCTACGCTAACTCTACGGACAGAAAAGATACTTAAATCGAGTCAGAGACTCTTTTAATTAAAAATCCGTAGAGCGCTGCGCTAACTCTACGGATAGAAAAGCCAGACAAAATAAATTATCTGGCTCTTTTCAGATATGGAAACCTATATATAACTTAATCTACGTTGTCGTGTAGAAATTTATTGTTACCCAATATTTCGTTGTCATCATTCAGGTTAAACTTAGAAATGTTTCTTTCAGAAGAATGAGGCACATCCTGAAGGTTTACGTTTTTGCGTAAATAAGCAGGTACTTCTAATTTGTCTTTATAGTCTTCTGTGGTTGAGTTCCAACTGTTTTCACTCAATCTTTTCAAGCGTTCAAAACGACGTTGTGCGTCTAATTCCAAAGCCCTTCTTTTCATTTCAATTTCATCATTCAACATTTTTTCTGCTGATGATTGGTCAGAAGGAACTTCAAAAGAGTAAGAAATACTTTCAGCTGGTGCTGTTGTTTGAGCACTTGCCTGTGGTTCAACTTGCTCTTCTTTTGAATAATCCCACATGGAAGAAGTCGTTGTTTGAGATTCTGAAAGTGGCATATTGATTTCAAAAACAATTGGTTCGTTGGTTGCTTTCGTTTCCAAAAAATCACTTGTTAGTTCTTGTTTCACTTCATTTACTCTTTCTTCAGTATGAATGGGAGGAATTGGGCTAACAATTGGCGCTTGTTGTTCCGCTGGAGCTTGTGCTGCTTTGGCTGCAGAAAAGGCTTCGAACTCTTCGAAAATGCTAATTTGCTTGGTTTTGTTTGATTCTAAATCAATAACAGTTTTGTTCGGTGCAACAAATTCAGAAGTTTGCGTTAAAGCAGGACCCGTTTGAGCAGTCATGACAATTGGAGCAGCTACATTGTTGTGTTCCAATTCGTCAAATCCAGTCGCGATGACAGTCACTTTCAAACTATCACCCAAAGATGAATCTGTTAATTCGCCGAATTTCAATTCATCATATTCTCCATCGGCAGCGATTTGGATGTATTCTGCAATTTCATCCATTTCATCCATTCCCAATTCATGGTCTTCTCCATAAGCCACACAAACCAACAATTTTTTAGCCCCTCTGATAGAAATATTATTTAATAAAGGAGAAGTTAAAGCTTCCGTTGTTGCTTTAATTGCTCTTCCTTCACCAGAAGCAATACCTGAACCCATTACAGCTGCTCCTGAGTTTTTCATCACTGCAGTAACGTCGTTAAAGTCAACGTTCATGGTATGGGTTACCGTAATAATTTCAGCAATACTTTTAGCCGCATTGGTCAACACCATATCCGCTTGTGCAAAAGCGTTACGAAGGGTAAGGTTTTTATGAATCTGTCTAAGTTTATCATTCAAAATCATGATTACGGTATCACAATTTTTCTTCAATTCTACCACAGCTGCTTCTGCGATACTCAATTTTTTCTTTCCTTCAAAACTGAATGGTAGGGTTACAATACAAACCGTTAAGATATCAAGTTCTTTAGAAATTTTAGCGATTACCGGAGCAGCACCTGTACCAGTACCACCACCCATTCCAGCAGTAATAAATACCATTTTAGTATTTACAGCAAGCATTTCACGAATCTCTTCTCTACTTTCAATGGCTGCATCAGCACCTACCTCAGGATTTCCCCCTGCACCTAAACCTTCTGTAAGGTGTACACCCAATTGTAGTTTGTTTGGTACTGGACTTGCCTTAAGGTGTTGAGAATCGGTGTTGCAAACCACAAATTCAACGTCTTTTATGCCTAAACTATACATGTGGTTTACAGCATTGCTTCCACCACCACCAACACCAATTACTTTGATGATAGACTTTTGAGTACTCGGTAATTCAAATTTGTACATGGTATTATGTTTTAATGTTTTTAATAAAATTTTTAATATTATATAGTATCGAAGGATTAATAGCCTGTTTTGTTATCATCATAATCATCCATAATGATGCCTCTCATTTTTTTAGTGAGGTCATTAAAAAAGGCTGTTCCTGCATTTTTCTTTACAGGCTCTTCTTCAGGGATAGATTCATT
This sequence comes from Bifidobacterium breve, assembly GCA_943325655.2. Lineage (GTDB taxonomy): Bacteria > Bacteroidota > Bacteroidia > Cytophagales > UBA9547 > CALPQG02. The sequence continues at coordinate 3,719 of CALPQG020000010.1, forward strand.
TTTGCTTAACGCTAATTTTTCTGCGTACTTATTTTCACGTTCATCAATGGCGGTAAATCCGGCCAACACCAAACCTACTGAGGTTGCATACATCGGGCTTTTCACACTTTCCACTTTGCTTTTACCCAAATGTTCGTTAGGATAACCAATGCGAGCATCCATGCCAGTCATGTATTCACACAGTTGTTGTAAATGTTGCAACTGAGAACCTCCCCCTGTAATGACAATACCAGCGGCTAATTTTTTACCATAACCAGAACTGATAATTTCAGAATGCACCAATTCAATAATTTCTTTGATTCGCGCTTCGATGATATTGGCTAAATTTCTGATAGAGATTTCCTTTGGAGCCCTATTTCTCAAACCTGGAATCGATATAATTTCATTTGGATTAGCCATTTCTGCCAATGCTTTTCCAAATTTAGTTTTCAGTAATTCGGCTTGATTGTTCAATACTTGACAACCATCTTTGATATCAGCCGTGATGATATTTCCACCTAAAGGAATCACAGCAGTATGTCTAATAATGCCTTCGTGAATAATGGCAATGTCAGTTGTACCACCACCAATATCAATCAAGGCAACGCCGGCTTCTTTCTCTTCCTCGTCAAGTACCGCCATACTAGAAGCGATAGGTTCTAAAATCAAGTTTTCAACTTCCAGTCCAGCACGTTTTACGCATTTGTAAATATTACCCATCGCAGCAGTTTGTGCCGTGATGATGTGAAAATCAGCTTCCAACCTTGAACCCAACATCCCTACTGGATCTTTGATGTCTTCTTCGTAATCCACAATAAAATCTTGAGGAACAACATGCAGGATTTCACTACCTGGGGCAGTAACAATTTTGTACATGTCATTGGTCAACCGCTTGATGTCATCAATGGAAATTTCCTCTTGGGAAGATTGTCTGATAATACTCCCATGATGTTTTGAACTTTTGATATGCTGACCAGCAATCCCAACATTGACAACACGAATATCAATACCTGATTGTTCTTCAGCTTCTTTGATAGCCAATTGAATGGCAGAAATCGTTTTGTCAATGTTTACCACCACACCCCTCATTACTCCATCAGAAACAGATTTACCCATCCCTAAAATTTCGAGTTTCCCATACTCATTTTTACGCCCAACTATCACACAAATCTTCGTTGTGCCAATGTCAAGTCCTACTACTATTTTATCGTTCTGCATTGTGTGTATTGATAAATTTTATTCACAAATAATTTGATCCTTGAAAGCTACGCTTATACTCTTATAGGTATCCCAACCTTTCAGAGGCAATATATCTTTGTATGCTACTTTAATCTTTTTCAACTTACTTATTGGTTGGTCAAACCCACCGTAAGTAATAATTTGTTCTCCAATTTGAGGGTAAATGGTCACCTGTGGTGTGGTATCATTTACGGACTCTATATCAATATGAATTTCTGCAATCAAAGCTTTTAGAAATTCATCTTTGTCAATAATTTCAAGCATGGTAAATAACTCTGCCTGCATTGAATCTGTTGCAAACTTTGTATTGATCAGTTTGTAAGCATAATCACCATCAATAATTGGTACTCTCGCAGTAAATTTATCAGAGGTTGGAAATACCTTTCCCTGGTCACTGATATACCAACTGCCATTTAATTTGGTAAGGATTCGGGCTATTGGTCTGCGTTGTTTTAACTGTACATGCAAATCTCCGTGGATGTCTCTGTAAACCTCCGCCGTCTCTACCAGTTTGTTTTTCTTTACCCTTTTTTCAAGTTCTTTTAACCTGATCAAGGCATAACTTCTTCCAATTAAAGGCTCTCTGTTGTTCATCGTTAATAAATCTCTTACATCCTTTTCATCAATAAAATAATTGTCATACTCTTCTTCTATATTGATAATGATGTTTTTGCAAACCCTTTCATCCTGTTGTTTCTCTGCAAAACCTATTACTGTAAAAAGCACAACCATCACCACCGTAGCCTTAAATAAGGTACTGGTGAGTATTCCGACGATTTTGTCTTTTATCTTTTTCAATTAGTTTTCGGTTTACAAGTTTTCAGTTTACAAGTTTTCAAGTTACAAGTTTAAGACTTGTTAACCGTGAACTTGAGCACTGAGAACTTCCTTAATTTGTGGCACAAAGCGATCAATATCTCCTGCACCAATAGTTACCAATACTTCAAATTCATTGTTTTGAACCAAATCCATTAAGTTTTCTTTGGTACAAAGTTGTGCGTCTGCGCACGTGATATTGTTCAACAACATTTCAGCACTTACTCCAGGTATTGGCAATTCTCTTGCAGGATAAATGTCTAACAAGAACAATTGATCTGCAAGACTCAAACTTTGCGCAAAACCTGCTGCAAAGTCTCTTGTACGACTGAACAAATGGGGTTGAAATATGGCTGTTATTTTCTTGTTTGGATAAAGCGCTTTTACCGACAATAAACAAGCTTCAATCTCTGTTGGATGATGTGCATAGTCGTCGATATAAACCGTTTTTTCAGATTTATAAATAAACTCAAACCTACGTTTCACCCCTTTGAAACTTTCAACTCCTGCTTTAATTTTATCTACCGGCACCCTTAAATGTTTTGCAACGGTCATGGCTGCTAAAGCATTTTCAACATTATGAAAGCCTGGCATATTCAAGGTAATGTCTCTGATTATTAAATGAGACGACACATAATCGAAAGTAAAACAAGCATCACCTGGACGAACATTCATGGCGAATATTTCACCTTCACCAATCCCGTAATTTACTTTACTCACCTGATCAGGGAATGTCAATGTCAAACCTTTTTTATAAATCAGTTTTCCGCCTTTTTGGATTTGGCCAACAAACTGGTTAAAGCTATCCATCAAGGAAAGATGGTTACCATAAATATCCAAATGATCGGCATCGGTTGAAGTCACCACTGCTATGCTTGGGTATAATGTCAGGAAGGAACGGTCATATTCATCTGCTTCCACCACTGCAATGCCATCTTTGGCACCAATCAATAAATTCGAATTGTAATTAGCGGTAATTCCTCCCAAGAAAGCGCTAATTTCCAAGCCACTGTGTTTTAAAATATGGGCAGTCATGGAAGAGGTTGTTGTTTTGCCATGTGTTCCGGCAATGGCAACAGTAGTCATTCCTTCAGTCAATAAACCCAATACTTGGGCACGTTTCATCATCGTGAATTCTTCTGCACGGAAATGAATCAACTCAATATTGTTATGAGGAATGGCGGGAGTATATACCACCAAGGTCTCCTCTTTTTTGTAAAAATGCGTTGGTATTCTTCCCACCTGATCGTCATAATGAATATCAATGCCTTCAGCTACCAGCGCTTCCGTTAATGGAGAAGAGGTTTTATCGTAACCGCCCACATTGTAACCATTGGCGTTAAACCACCTGGCCAATGCACTCATTCCGATGCCCCCAATTCCTAGGAAATAGATATTTTTACTTTTGTTGATCACTTTTTATAAATTTTGAATTTTGAATTTTAAATTTTGAATTAATTTAAAATTTAAAATTTATCATTAAGAATTCAGTTTGATAACTTCTTTAGCAATTACTTCCGCCGCATCCGGTTTTGCCAAGGCAGCGATATTCGTTTTTAATACATTTTGTTTTGCTTCATCAGCCAATAAGGCCAACACAGTATCTACCAATGTTGCTCTCGCATCCACATCTTTTACCAAAATGGCTGCATTGATACTTGAAAGTGCTTCAGCATTTTTGGTTTGGTGGTCTTCAGCTACATTAGGAGAAGGCACCAAAATGCAAGGTTTTTCTGCTGTACACAATTCAGTGATTGACAATGCTCCAGCCCTGGAAATCACTACATCGGCAACACCGTAAGCCAGGTCCATTTTACCAATAAACTCATATACTTTTGCATCACCCCAACCATTGCTTCTAGAACCAGCTGCGGCTAATTTTTCTGCTGTCGTAAAATAAGATTTACCTGTTTGCCAGATCAATTGGTAACCTGCCTGGCGAATTTTTTCTAATCCTTCAGCAATACTTTCATTGATCGTTCTTGCTCCAAGACTTCCTCCAATTACCAAAATCGTTTTGCGGTCTGCCGCCAATTTGAATTCAAACAGGCCTGGTAATTTCAAAAGTGAAGCAGAGATAATCTCTTTTCTTACCGGATTACCGGTATAGACCAACTTATTTGCAGGGAAATATTTTTCCATTCCTTCATAAGCCACACATATCTTTTTGGCTCTTTTGGCCAATAATTTATTGGTCAAACCGGCATAAGAGTTTTGTTCCTGAATCAATGCCGGAACGCCAGCTGAAGTTGCTGCCCATAACATAGGACCACTTGCATATCCACCCACTCCAACCGCAACATCTGGTTTAAAACCTTTTACAATTGCTCTTGCTTTCCACAAACTATTGATCAATTTAAATGGGAAAGAAAGATTTTTAACAATACTTCCGATACTCAATCCCCTTTGAAGTCCTGCAATGGGCAAACCGATAATGTCATATCCAGCTTGTGGTACCTTTTGCATTTCCATCCTGTCTTCCGCACCAACAAACAAAAACTCCGCCTCAGGCACCAAAGCTTTGATCGCGTTTGCGATTGCTAATGCAGGGTAAATATGCCCCCCTGTTCCGCCTCCTGAAATTAGTATTCTCATTTTTTTTGTTTTCGAGTTTTCGGTTTTCGAGTTTACTTGTTTATGGTTCGAATTATTAAACCGTAAACTTGTCAACCGAGAACATGAAAACTCCTATTCTCTTATTTTCTTCATTAATGCAGTTAGCATTATTTTTATCTCCACCACTTCCTTTTCCAAAACCATATAAGTTTCAGACTTTAAATATTCTAACTCAGTACACAAACACAACAAGTATTCTGTTTCTTGTGCTGATGCAAAAGCTATTTGCATAAAGTAAGCTTTATCTAACTTTGTTCTTCTGCCACAACCTTCAGCGATATTAATTGCCACTGAAGAGCAGGCTCTTCTAATCTGGTTTGTCAAAGCATATACTTCCTCTTTTGGAAATACTTTAGTCTCTTTATAAACACTAAGCGTTAGTTTATGAGCTTTGCTCCAAACCATTAACTTTTTGTAATCCTGCATATTAAAAATTAAAAAACTGAAAACTTGAAAACCGAAAACTTGAAAACGCTAAACTAAGCAACCGCAACTTCTTCCCTATCTCCTCTACTCACACTCAATATTATTCCTAATGAAACCCCTGTAAACAACAAGGATGTTCCTCCCATACTCAACATCGGTAAGGGTAATCCTGTAATCGGACCCAAACCAACGGCAACGCCCATGTTGATCATCGCTTGAATTACCAAACTGAAACTGAGACCTGCAGAGAGTAATCCACCAAATGCTTTTTCACTATTGGCCACTGTAATCATTCCTCGATAGAGGATAACCAAATACAACATCAAAACTACTACCCCACCAACTATTCCATATTCTTCAATGATAATGGCATAAATAAAATCTGAATAAGGATGCGGAAGCACATTTTTTTGCGTACTATTTCCTGGCCCTTTTCCCAACACCCCACCTGTAGCAATGGCGATATAAGATTGCTCAGCCTGAAAAGGAATTTCTGTCGGATGCGTAAATGCTTTTACCCTTGAAATGGCCGTTCCTAACCTTTGACCCACTGCCAAAGCCACGGTTAATCCCAACATTCCCACCACCACCAACATCATCAAGTATTTCATTGGCACCCTTCCTATAAACATCAACAGCATACAAGTGGCAAAGAGCATCAAGGCGGTAGATAAATTGGTCAATGCAATGGCACAACAAATGGTACCAACCCAACCTAAAACAGGAAGCAAGGTTTCTTTAAAATCGTCAATATTTTGTTGTCTTTTGGCCAACATACTTGCAAGGCTTGTAATCAAAGCAAATTTTGCTAAATCTGATGGTTGAAACGACTGGTTAATAATTGGGATTGTAAACCAACGAGACGCTTCATTGATGCTTGAACCAAATTTCCAGGTATAAATTAAGATAGGTAAAGATGCCAATAAAGCAATTCTTGAAATTTTAGCATATTGTCTGTAATCTACTTTATGGGCTAACCACATCGTTCCTAGACACAAAAACATAAACATACTGTGTTTGAATAAATAATGCTCCGTATTGCCGTGCATCATTTTATAGGCCAAAGTTCCGGTGGCACTGTACACAACAGCGATGGAAATCAAAGACAAAGCAAGCACCACGAACCAAATTACCGGATCGCCCTTGAGATTGTCTTTAAGCCATATTTTGCTGTCTGTTAACATCTTTAGTTTTCGAGTTTTCGGTTTTCAGTTTTCGGTTTGTTAGCTACATTTAAACTTGAAGACTGTAAACCGTGAACTCTTGACTTGAATTTATCGCCTCTATCTTCATAATTTTTGAACAAATCGAAACTTGCACAAGCGGGAGAAAGCAGAACCACCTCTCCGATTTCAGCATTTTCATAAGCCGCATTCACAGCATCTTCTAAATTGTCTGTAGAAATAATGTTATCTATTACATCCAGAAAATAATCCTCCAAAGGCGAATTGTCTTTTCCCATGCAAATCAACAATTTCACTTTATCTTTCACCAATTGTTTAATTTGGCTATAGTCGTTTCCTTTGTCCACGCCACCAGCTATCCAAATCACAGGTTTTGTCATGGCATCAAGCGCATAAAACACCGAATCAACATTGGTAGCTTTTGAATCATTGATGTAAGTCACCCCATTGATTTCTGCAACTTGCTCTAACCTGTGTGCTACATTTTGAAAGTCAGACAGCAATTCCTGGTAATCAAATTGGGTCGTGATGCCTGACAAATTCTTGATGGCTTCTGTACCCAACACTGCCGCCATGATATTGGCAATGTTATGTTTTCCTTGAAGTGGCAGTTTATTTACTGACAATTCAAAAGCATTGTCACCTACTTTAAATTTGATCTCATCACCATTTAAGAATGCTCCCAGTGGTACTTTTCTTACCAAAGAAATTTCCAATAAGTTGGCATCTACTTTATACAATGGCAAAAGCTTCGCAACGATTTCATTATCAACATGTGTAATGAAATAATCATTAGCGGTTTGATTTTGAATGATTCTAAATTTTGATGCACTGTAGTTTTCAATTTTATAATCATACCTGTCCAAGTGATCTGGAGTGATATTTAACAACATCCCAACATCAGCTTTGAATTGGTATAAATTGTCTAATTGAAAACTACTTGTTTCCAATACAAAATAATCAAAAGTGTCATTGATTACTTGTTTGGCCATACTATCACCAATATTTCCACCTAAACCAACATTGAATCCTGCTTTTTTCAGCAAATGATAGGTCAATAAAGTAGTGGTAGTTTTTCCGTTGCTACCTGTAATGGCAATGATTTTGGCCTTGGTATACCTTGAAGCCAATTCAATTTCAGAAATAATTGGTGTGCCTTTTTCTATTAATTGCTTTATTAATGGCGCTTTGTCAGGAATACCCGGACTTTTCACCACTTCATCTGCATTGAGAATAAGTGCTTCTGTGTGTTGCCCTTCTTCAAATGCAATGTTGTTATCGACCAAAATAGTTTTATACTTATCGGCAATAGCAGCCATGTCAGATACAAACACATCATAGCCTTTTGCATTGGCCAATAGTGCTGCGCCTGTTCCGCTTTCTCCTGCTCCTAGTATGACTATTCTTTTCATATTTTTTGGTACTGAGTCTTGGGTACTGAGTACTGAGAATTAGCGTGTATTCGCTGTACTCAAGACTCTGTACTAATTGTGTCTCTTTAGTAATTAGGATATAGGGTCTCTGTACTCAGTACCCTGTACTCCATACTTATCTCATTTTCAAAGTGGCAATCGTCAGCAAAGCCAACATAATTCCTACAATCCAAAACCTGGTTACAATTTTGGCTTCGTGATAACCTGATTTTTGGTAATGGTGGTGAAGTGGCGCCATTTTAAAGATACGCCTTCCTTCTCCGTATTTCTTTTTGGTATATTTAAAATAAGATACCTGTAACATCACCGATAAGTTCTCAATCAAAAACACCCCACACAACACTGGAATTAACAATTCTTTACGAATAATCAAAGCCAAAACGGCAATGGTTCCTCCCAAAGAAAGACTTCCGGTGTCGCCCATAAATACTTGGGCAGGGAATGAATTGTACCACAAAAAGCCAACACATGCACCAACGAAAGCCGAACAAAATATTACCAATTCTCCTGAATTGGGAATAAACATGATATTCAGGTAATCAGCAAAAATGGTATTTCCTGATACATAAGCCAACACCGCCAAAGTAATCCCAATAATCGCTGAAGTTCCTGCTGCCAAACCATCAATTCCATCAGTAATATTGGCACCATTTGACACTGCAGTAATGATAAATATTACCATCAACACGTATACATAACACGTATAATCCTCCCCTAGAATATTGGCATAATCAAACTCATTGTCTTTTAAAAATGGAATAGTAGTAATGGTTGAAGTAACATCCACATGTTTGTCGGATACATGCGTGGTAGTACTGATCCCTAATCCCAATTCATATTCACGAACCACTACATGTTCATTAAAATACAACGTTAAACCAACCACCAAACCCAAAACCACCTGACCAACAATTTTGAATTTACCTTGTAACCCTTCTTTATTTTTCTTGAATACTTTGATATAATCGTCCAAAAAGCCAATCAAACCCAACCAAAGCACCGTAACCAACATCAGGATAATGTAGGTATTCATGACTTTGGCAAACAATAAAGTTGGAATCACCACCGATGCAATAATGATTAAACCACCCATCGTTGGCGTGCCTTTTTTCTCTGCCTGACCTTCTAAACCCAATTCTCTAATCGTTTCTCCAACTTGTTTTTTACGGAGAAATTCAATTAATTTCCCGCCAAAAACTGCCCCAATCAACAAAGAAAGCATCACCGCCAATACCGCTCTAAAAGAGATATAGTGAAACATCCCTGCTCCAGCGAGGTCAAATTTTTTGTCGAGGTATTGGAATAAGTAGTAGAGCATATTTTTTAAAGTGTTGGGTGTTGAGCGTCTATTTTAGTGTTGAGTTTTGAGTGTTTAAGGTTTAGTAGCTTCGCTTATACTAAACATTCATCACTTAACATTCATTACTAAATACTCTTCACTTATTCGATTCTTGTTTTGTTTTATATTAGTTTTAATAACAATTAATTAAAATGAGCCTATGATTTATAATGAGGTTTACTAAACACTAAGCATTCATAACTCATCACTTATTAAGGTTTTCTTGTGTTGTTTTCACTATTGATGTTAACATTTTTATCAATTCATTAATTTTATCCAATTCAATGCTAACATCTAATTCAACCAATTTACTTTCATTTAATAACCTAAGCCAATAAAGTGTTTCTCTCGCTTCTTTAGACGCAATTGACATTTTATGAGCAAATTCTTTCTTACTTATTCCCGCATTTGCTTCTTCAATATTCGCCCCTACACTTGTTCCACTCTTAAGCAATTGTTTAGAAATTACATATTCCTTTTCAATTATTAATTTTTTATACAAATCAATTATCAGCAAAGAGAACTTAAAACTTTTATCTTTTACATTCATAAAAACTGATAATTAAAAATATTAAAAACTAAAATTTTACTCCAACGAACTACTTTAACATTGGCAAATACTAACAACTCATCACTCAACACTCAACACTCGCATTAGCTCTTCCTTGTCATCAAAGTGATGTTTAACCCCTTTTATTTCCTGATAATGCTCATGTCCTTTTCCAGCAAGTAGAATAATATCGTTTTCAGCAGCCAGCATACAAGCCGTTTTGATTGCTTCTCTTCTGTCAAGAATCGAGAGTACCTTTCTTGTATTTTGGAAACTAACCCCTTTTTGCATTTCAGCCAATATGGCTTCAGGTTCTTCGTTTCTAGGATTATCACTGGTAAAAATAACCTTGTCGCTGTACTTACAAGCAATTTCTGCCATGATAGGACGCTTAGCGGCATCCCGGTTTCCACCACATCCAACTACCGTAATTACTTTGCCTTCTCCTTTTAAATCAGCAATCGTAGTGAGTACATTTTCCAAAGCATCAGGCGTATGTGCATAATCTACAATTCCAGTAATATGATTTTTTGAAACCACCTGTTCAAACCTGCCCTTAGCAGTATCCAATCCAGACAATTCAGTCAATACATCGTCTTCATTTTCACCTAGTAAAATGGCTGTAGCATATACGCCAAGTAGGTTATAGGCATTGAAACTCCCAATCAACCTGAACCAAACTTCTTTATTTTGTACTTCCAATTGCAAACCTTGAAGCGTATTGGCCATCAATTTTGCTTTGAAATTGGCAATGGTTTTTAGTGCGAAGGAATATTTTGTAGCCTGCGTGTTTTGCAACATGATTCTACCATTTTTGTCATCATAGTTGACAAGGGCAAAAGCTGAAGCAGGCAATTGGTCAAATAATTTTTTCTTTGCTTTGATGTAATTGTCAAATGTCACATGGTAATCTAGGTGGTCATGGGTAATATTGGTAAATACCGCTCCAGCAAACTCAATTCCAGCAATTCGTGCTTGTTCGATGGCGTGAGAACTTACTTCCATAAAACAATAGTGACAACCGGCAGACACCATTTTGGCCATCAATTCCTGACAAGCCACTGCATCTGGCGTGGTATGAGTTGCCGGTAAAACCGTTTCATTGATCTGGTTTTGAACCGTGGATAACATTCCCACATCATAACCTAACTTTCTGAACAGGTGGTGTAATAAAGTAACATTGGTTGTTTTGCCATTGGTACCGGTTACGCCAACCACTTTCATCTTGCGAGAAGGGTTTCCAAAAAAATTAGCGGCCATTAAACCCATGGCAACATTTGAATTTTCAACCTGTAAATACGTAATTCCCTCTTTTGTAGCAGAAGGCATTTGTTCTAACAAAATCACCTTTGCTCCTAATTCAATCGCCTTATCAATAAATTGATGACCATCTACAGTAGTTCCTTTAGAAGCCACAAAGACGGCACCCTCATTGACTTTTCTTGAATCAAAAACAATCGCATTAACCTCCACAGCGGTATTCCCCACTGTTTGAATTAATCCTACTCCGGTCAATATGTTTTCTAAATTTTTCAGTTAATTATATATTATTTGGTCTTATTTTTTTCACTGCATTTAAAATTTAAAATTCAAAATTTAAATTATTAAACACTCATCACTCAACATTCAACACTATTGTGATTCCATTTCCTTTAATGGCCAGTTGACCTGCTGCAATGGATTGAGAAACCACTTTTCCGGTTCCGACTACAGCTACCCTCAATCCATTATTTTCAAGTAAGTAAAGCGCATCTCTCACGCTCATGCCTTTTACATTTGGTACAGTACCATCCCTTTCCTCTCTATTTTTCCAGCCAATGTATTTAGGTTTATTATCGGCTTCAACCCATTCATCCTGGTCAGTTCCATGATTTGAAATACCCAATTGGTTACAAATCAATTTCAAATCTTCGGCATATCCGGGCTTTAATTTGGGTAAAGTTACATTGCGAGCTAATAGCGTTTTATTTGTTTTTAATACTTTGTGCATTTCAGGATCCTGCGCATAAATCTTATCTGCAATTTCCTTGAACACAGGAGCTGAAACATCTCCTCCATACAGTTGGAACCCCTTAGGACTATCAATGACTACAATACAACTGTACTTAGGTTTTTCAGCAGGGAAATAACCGGCAAAAGAAGTATAATAGTTTTTGGTATAAATTCCGTTTTTAATTTTTTGAGCGGTACCTGTTTTCCCTGCAATTTTATAATCAGGGTTTTTAATGTTTTGTGCCGTACCTTCTTCCACTACAGCTTCTAAGAGTACTTTTACTTTTTTCAAGGTTTTGTCTGAACAAATCTTTTCTTCCAATACTTTGGCATGGTACTGTTCTAATATTTTATCTGCCCTGTTGGTATTTTTTACAATAATTGGAACAATCATTTTCCCATTATTCGCCACAGCATTGTACAAACTCAGGATATGTAAAGGAGAAATTTTCATTTCATATCCGATAGACATCCAAGGCATGGTAACACCGCTCCAGGTCGTATCTTTTGGATTTTTAATGTAAGGAATTGCCTCTCCCTGCATCTGAAAACCAAGAGGCTGGTCAAGTTTCATTTGTTTGATATACTCAATATATTTTTCTGGTGTTGACCTAAAGTGATCAAAAACCATTTTCGAAACGCCCACATTAGACGATTTGGCAAATGCCTGTTTGACAGATATTTTTCCATACCCTCCAGGTTTAGAGTCCGTCATTACCTGGTCATAGAATTGAAACTTTCCATTTCCAGTATTGACCATTTGTTCCAATTCCAAATCAGAATCTTCAAACAAAGCAATCATGGAGGCCAGTTTGAAAGTTGAACCAGGATCAGTAAGACTCGCTACCGCATAATTATAATTTTCACTATAGCTACTGTCTCTGTTCATTCCAAGATTAGCAATGGCTTTAATTTCCCCCGATTTTACCTCCATCAACACCACACAACCATAATCTGCTCTGTGTTTTCGTAAATGTTTTTCAAGAGCAGCTTCTGCTACATCCTGTAAATTGATATCTATCGTCGTTTGGATGTCATATCCTTGCTCCGGTTGCAGTTCAGACTCATTGTGCATTGGCTTCCAGGCACCAGCTATTTTTGTAAAAATAGCTTCTCCATCTTTCCCTGCCAATTGGCTATTGAAACTGTATTCCAAACCAGCACCTCTATAATCTTCATTTACAAAACCTATTGTTCTGAATGCCAATTCAGAAAATGGCCTATAACGCCTGTCCATTTTTTCAAATATTACTCCCCCTTTTCTTCCAACCCTTACAATTGGCCAGGAAGTCATGGCTTTTTTTACCTGATAATTAATCATTTGACGTGTCAAAACAAGGTAGCGTTTACCTTTTGCACGTGCATTTTTGATTTTGATCAGGTATTCTTTTTTGCTTTTGTCAGGAAATTGTCTTGATAGTAAATAAGCCAATGAATCTACTCCTGCATGAAATACGCTAGGGGCTGCCACTGTAGGGTCTATTGCTATCCTGTAAAATGGCAATGAAGTTGCCAACAAACTGCCATTGTCAGAATAAATATTGCCACGGGTCGCTTTTACTTTCATGGCCCTGATGCCATTTTTTTGCGCTATTTTTTCCCATTGTTTTCCTTCAACAAACTGAATTACCCATATTTTCCATACGATAAGCATAGAAAACACAAAGACAAGCAAAAAAGCTATCCTAGCACGGAGTAATATAGATTTCTTAATATTATTCACCCGTTGGTAATTCTATTTCGTCTTCCTTAATTTCAATGGTATAAGGTGGTTCCGCACTTTCAAATAAGCCCATTGGTTCCACATTTTTAGCGACTTCCGATTGCTTGCTGGCAAACATATAATCAGACTTTAATGTGGTATAATCAGCCCTAAGGTCTTCTACCTCAGTTTTTGTTTTGGCAATATCCCTTACCGTTTTGTCAGCATAATGACTATTGGCAATGTAAAATATAGCGATCATGGACACATACAAAATGTATGGGAAATACTCCACGGGAACACCTTCCTTGAAAACAGCATCCATTTTCAGTTTTTTCTCTATCAATTTAAAGATGGAGAAACCTGAAGTCACAGAGGCAGACTTTTTCTTTTCTGGTTTTGGATCCGACTTGAATGTATTTATGGCCACTTTTTTTTAGTTATGAGTGTTGAGTGTTGAATGTTTAGTAGCTTCGCTCATTCTTTACTCTCCACTAATATTATTTTTTTCACTATTTGATTACACTAATGAGTTATGAGTGTTGAGTGTTGAATGTTTAGTAGCTTCGCTCATTCAAAACTCAACACTAAGCACTCACAACTAATTTTCACTATTTGATTACTCAAAACTCAACACTAAGCACTCACAACTTCCTAGCTATTCTCAATTTTGCACTTCTTGCTCTATTGTTTCTCAATACTTCTTCTTCAGAAGCTTCGATTAATTTCCTGTTTACTGCTTCAAAAGGTTTGATTTCATTTCCGTAAAAATCTTTTTCTACATCTCCATGAAATTTCCCCTTTTGGATAAAGTTTTTTACCAACCGGTCTTCTAAAGAATGGTAGGACATTACTACCAATACACCTCCAGGTTTTATGACATCGGTTGTACCCATGAGCATTTCTTCCAGGGTCTTCAATTCGTCGTTGACTTCTATGCGCAACGCCTGAAACATTTGCGCATAATATTTACTTTCCTCCCCCTTCTTCACCAATGCCCTTACAGCGTCTTTAAGTTCATACACTGTTGAAAGCGTTTTACTTGCCCTAGACCTAACGACTTGTTGTGCAAGAGATTTGGCATTTTTAATTTCACCGTACATCCCAAATAGTCTGTGCAAATCATGCTCAGAGTACTCGTTCACTATATTTTTAGCCGTGATAGAACCCATCTGGTTCATCCTCATATCCAATTCAGCATCAAACCTGATTGAAAACCCCCTGTCGGGAGTATCAATTTGGTGAGAAGAAATTCCCAAATCTGCCAAAATTCCATCTACCTGCGTTACACCATGCAGTCTTAAATATTTTTTTAAATACCTAAAATTGGCTTCAATCAAAGTAAATGCAGGATGATTCATTTTATCCGCATTGGCTTTGGCATCTTGGTCTTGGTCAAAACCATACAATTTACCTGTAGTCAGTTTATCAAGTATGGCTTTGCTATGGCCACCACCACCAAAGGTTACATCAACATAAATCCCAGCTGGATTTATCTCTAAACCATCTATGCATTCTTTCAACATCACGGGAACATGGTAAGCTTGTTCCATTAGGCTTGTTGATTTTTTGTACCAAGATGTTTTTGAAGCATTTCTGCCAATTGTTTTGGGTCTTTGATTAAGTAAGCATCATAAATCTCCGGATTCCAAAGTTCTAATCGATTGCCTAGTCCTACTAATATTGCCTCTTTGGTTATGCCTGCATGTTCTAACATTCTTTTTGAAATCAGGAACCTTCCCATATTGTCTAAATCAACTTCTGTATTTCCTCTCAAAAAATTTCTTTGGACCATCGCAGTATTTTCATCAAATTCAT
>CALPQG020000011.1 GCA_943325655.2 Bifidobacterium breve
CCGCCGCGGCGGAAACGCCCTAATATTTATTTCATAACACATTGTAAATAAGCTCCTATTGAAAATTTATATCTTTATAAAAATCACCTAAAATTTTTTCAATTTAATTTAAAAAAATCCTCCTAATCCTAAATAAAATTTACTGAATCATAAAATTAAAGTTGACACAAACGGTCTATATTAAAAAAGTATTAGGTATTACTTAATACCAAATACTTTGTACCAAATACTTTTTGTGTCGAATCGGGCAATGCATCATTAATTTTTAGCGAGAGGATATCTTTGACATCTACATTGTTTAAACTTGTAGTCGTTTGCGCAGAGATAAAAGTTGTTGTCAAAATACTTCACAACATGGTTAAATAATAGAAATGCTTTTTCATAAGTAGTTGGAAACAGTAATGTTTATATGGCTAAAGGAAGTTCAATGTTAAAAGTGGTTCCTTTATTTTCGGTACTGTCAAACCAGATTTTTCCTAAATGTAATTCTACAATTTTTTTGGAAATTGACATTCCTAAGCCCAGTGATTTTTCGCCTGAAGTTCCTCTTCTTCCTGCAATGGTAAATTTATCAAAAATGAGTTCTTTGAGGTGAACAGGAATTCCGATGCCATTGTCTGATATTGTGATGCGAGCATGGGTTTTGGTAGTTGAAATCGCTACTTTTACTTCTCCTTTTAAAGGGGTGAATTTAATGGCGTTGGTAACCATATTGTCTATAACCCTTGTAAATTTTTCGGCGTTAATCAACGCAAAAATTTCTCCTTCTGTTGGAATAACTTGCAGGTGAATTTCTTTTTGACTGGCTTTTATTTGTTGTGAATGAATGATAGCACCAATAAATGGAATCAGGTTGATTTTTTTCTTTTCCATGACCAGGTTTTCAGATTCAATTTCTGCCACGTCAACCAAATCATTGATGATATGAAGTGATTGTTGACACATTCTATCAATCATTTCTGTATATACAACACTCTCTCCGTCATCATTTTGAGGCTCAGTAATATTCGTTTTTAAAAAATCATTGATGACCACAATATTGGCAATAGGACTGGTGAGGTCATGTGCTACTACACTGAGTATACCTTCTTTTAGCCGGTTTGAATTGGTGGCCATTTGGAGCATTTTCAATTGGTTGTCACGATTGATATCAAGCATCACGATAATGATAAACACGATGATTAACGTTACCAGTGGGGAAACAAGCGTTAATATTTTAGGATCAAAATCTGGGTTAAAGAAAATTATAAATTGATCAAAGTAGATGGTTGTTTTAAGGTAAGTAATGGCAAATAAATAGAGCGACATGAATGCAATTAAAAACATCGTCCATTTTCTTCCCAAGGTGAAATAGGCAAACAAAACGGCAAGTATAAATAACATGATATGCGCGATATCAACAATAGCAAAGTTAACAAAGGAAACCAGCATAATCCCCAATACCATACTAAATGTCAGTGCTTTGGCCGTTAATTCATGGGATTGTGACTTGCGAATGGATATCACTGCACTTAAATTCCCCGTAAAAAAAATACCGGTCATCGCAGAGGTAATAACATCTTTGGTAAATAGAGAAATGATTACAAACAATAAACTAATTTGCAAATAGTAAAACGCAAAATCAATGGTTAAATTCATTTTGGCTTTTTCAAAAATATTTAGGTTCTCAATAATTTCAGGATTAAGGAGCCATTTTTTGAATTTTGTTTGCATAATAATTTTGGAAACTTTAAAAATTGACTGATAATAGTACAAATTAAATATAATCCCGATAGTAAACAATTTTATAGGTTTGTTTTGAAAAAATATATGGGAATGAAACCTACACAATTTTTAAAAAAATAGGACAACTTTTGGGTTGCCCTATTTCTTAACACACAAACAAACACACTAACAAACAAACACCCTAACCACAATATTAAAACCTAAGCTTTAACATGTTTTCGATTGCAATTACTTGCTATATTTTTGGCATTTAAATTTATAAAGCACGACCCTTATATTTTTTTGCTGTTTCAAATATAATTGAAAAAAATTAATTTTACAACACATATTGTGTGAACTGTATTTTATTTTGAGTATTTGGTTGGGTGCTTTTTATATTTATAGTCTGCTGAAAAAGCATTAACATTATCAATAACAGTGATTTATGATTAAGGATAGGTTTTAAAGTGCAAACAAATCATACGCAATTTTTGAGTTGTCTTGCGTACGACCTTTTAAAAAATGCGTTATCCCGATATTCTCTGGATTGCTTCATGAAACGGTTAAAAACAAAACACTGTTTGAGACACGCTACTGTTGAAAGTTTTCAACAAATTTAGTGGCGAGTTTGTTTTTTTAGCGTAATGGAGCAAATTCGTAGCATTTTTTATACAAATGTCCGCCGTGGCGGAGTCTTGATTTTCGTTGGTTACTTTTTTCATCAAGTGAAAATTGACAAAAGATAGAATTATAGTGAAAATTAATGGGTAAGCGAGTTTTTCAGCAGACCCTATTTAGAAATTGTAATATTTCAATGCTTTGGAAGAAGGTGTTTATTACTTCGAATGGTAAAAAGTATGATTAAACCTGCAATAAAGTAAAAAGCGAGTGCAATTGTACTGTACCGCATGTTGTGCGTGAAGTAATCAATGATGCCATAACTGAATGTTCCGAGTACAATGGACATCTTTTCTACCATGTCATAAAAGCTAAAATAGGAGGCCGAATCTTGTGTGGTTACAGGAATAAGCTTGGCATAAGTTGACCGTGACAATGATTGCACTCCTCCCATAACAAACCCAACCACCGCTGCCAGTACGAAAAATTCTCCACCACCAGAAACAAAATAGGCTCCGAAACAAATCAGTATCCAGATGGAAACGATAATCATCAGGGCTTTAATGTTTCCAATTTTTGAAGACACTTTTGCAAATAATGAAGCACCAAATATCGCTACTATTTGCAATACCAATATGACCAACTTAAGGTCGTTACTGGGAATGTGCAATTCTTTTTCCCCAAATATAGTGGCCACGTACATGACTGTTTGTACGCCCATGCTGTAAAATAAGAATGCCAATAAAAACTTTCTCAGTAAGTCCAATTCTTTCAATTCAGTCCAAACTTTTCTTAATTCTAATATTCCGGCAAATATCCAATTGCCTGTAGTTTTTGAAACGGATTTTTTTGAAGCGGGTAAGTAATAAAAGGTATATTGTGAAAATCCGAACCACCAAATCCCTACACTCAAAAAGGAAATGCGTGCGGCTTGTCCGGAAGAAATTCCTCCATAAAAATCAGGGAATAGAAACAAGGTAAAATTGGCCAGTAATAAAAGTACACTTCCAATATAACCAAAAGAAAATCCTTTTGCGCTTACTTTGTCCATTTGGTCTTCGGTGACCAAGTCGGGTAAGTAGGAGTTGTAAAAAACGATGCTTCCACTAAATCCAATAGTGGCCAAAATAAAGGTAAACACCCCCAGTACACTGGTTGCGGTAGTAAAGAAATACAATAATCCGCAACAGAGTGCTCCCATATAACTGAACAGTTGCATGAATACCTTTTTTAAGCCACTGTAATCTGCAATGGCCGATAAAAATGGGCTTAAAAATGCGGTGATTAAAAAGGAAAATGAAATTGAAAATGAAAACAAGGCGGAATTTTTTACCTCCATTCCAAGGAAATTGACAACGTCGCCTCCCGATGCATTGACCACCACACTTCCAAAATAGATGGGGAAAATGGTGGAGATGATGACCAGTGAAAAGGCAGAATTTGCCCAGTCGTACAAGCACCAGGCATTGATAATTTTAGGATTGTTTTTTTGAAAAGTCGCAGGCATTGAATCAAGTTTCACCCAAAGCTATACTTGTACAGGCAATTTTCAAAACATTGTTTTTAATTCCCGTAGTATTCTTCAGGAAACACTTCCATCTGCAGCCCAACCGCACGAGTTTCTTTTCTTCTCTAAGGTTAAAGCCACTTCAACTGTTCTTATGCCAAACATATCTTATACACAGACAGGTTAATGGAAAAGTGACAAAAGATAGCATTGTAGTAAAAATTAATGGGTAAGCGAATTTTTCAGACCCTAATTGCAGATCATAAAGTAACAAGATTCGTTAACAAAACGACATTGATTCATAAATACTCTATTATCTTGCAGTATAATTCAAGATATAATGGAAGATTATTTACAAATTCTGGATAAAATTCGTCCTGAACTTTCAATTAGAAAAGAAAAAATCGCTTCTGAGGAGGAACTTTTAGAAGTATTTACCAAAGCGATACTTAAAATATTAAGAACCAATCACCAAAAAATAATTAACGTTTTGTACAAACACGACATTGATGAACGAAAAGCAACACAGGCTTTCAAGTTGATCAACGACGAAGACATTGCCAGTGCTATAGCGCAATTGTTGATTGACAGGGAAAAACAAAAAATTGAAATTAGAAAGAAATATTCCGGCAATTAATGCTATCTGTCAAGCCAATCTTTAAAACTGGAAGCCTTTTCCCTGCTTACCAATATTTCTTTTTCAATACTTGGTTTGAGGGTAAGTTTTAATTTTCCATTGAAGTAATTGTGAATAGAAACAATGGAATTGATGTTGGAAATAAATTGACGGTTTAACCTGAAAAAACTACTTGGGTCAATAGTATTTTCCAGTTCATCCAAAGAAAAATCAACAGGATATTTTTTGTTTTCAATGGTTTGAACAAATACCAATTTGTCTTCAGAATAAAAATAAGCAATTTGATCGTTGGTAAGTGAAACCAAACGGTCTCCCATCTTCACTAAAAATCTTGATTTATAGGTTTTCTTTTCTGATTTCAAGTCGTTGATCAATCCTTTGAGTACCTCTCCTGCATTGTTATTACCAGTACTCATTTTGTCTTTCAACACTTTATATTTGTCTAAGGCTTTTTTGATATCAACCTTGTTTAAAGGTTTTAACAAATAATCAATGCTGTTTACTTTGAATGCTTTAAGCGCAAAATCGTGGTAGGCGGTAGTGAAAATTACTGGGGAAGAAATTTCTATGGAATTGAATATTTCGAAGCTTTGTCCATCTAACAATTCTATATCACTAAATATTAAGTCTGGGTGTTTGTTTTCTTGAAACCATTTAATGGCTGAAACTACATTGTCAGTAGTACCAACAATGTTCATGTCAGGAGCTGCATCTTTGATTAGTCGTGTCAATAATTTAGACGCCATTGGTTCGTCCTCAATAATGAAAATATCCATAAAATTTTAAAGTATGTTGATTCGGCGATTCGCCTTCAAAGAAAACTGCTTATAAAATAAACTTATCACAATTATATTGCATTAGCAAATCTATACTAACTTTTATAGCTGATTACATTGATAATTTTATTCTTTTATTGACTAATTTTTACCGATCTCATTGAAATAGAACCCATCATACTTTTTTCGTTGAAAAAGCCAATCGATTCATTTTTTTGCTGAAGCCCCAAAGTATACAGCAAGGGTAAATAATGGTCATTGCTTGGAACAGCTAAAGTCGCTGCTTTCCCTAATGATTTGTAATCGATAATGGCCTGATGATTTCCTTCGATGATTAAACGTTTGATTTTTTCGTCAAATTCTATGGCCCAATCATAAGCCGTATTTGGCTGGTTAAAATTGATTATTCCAAGATTGTGGACAATATTGCCACTTCCTATGACCAAAACGCCTTTTTTTCGAAGGTCTAAAAGTTCTTTGCCTACTTGATAATGGTATTCGGCTGGTTTGGTATAATCAACACTCAATTGGTACACCGGGATGTCAGCCATGGGATACATTTGAGCTAAAACCGACCAGGTTCCATGGTCCAAACCCCATTCATTGTCTTCCTGAACAGTAGCAGAAGTAATTATTTTTTTGGTAAAATGTGCCAGGTCAGGTGCTCCGGGTGCTGGATATTGTACCTCAAACAATGCTTTTGGGAAACCGCCAAAGTCATGAATGGTTTCTGGTTTTGGCGTAATGGCCACATAAGTGCCTCGAGTGTACCAATGCGCTGATATGCACAAAATGGCTTTGGGATGTGGTAACTTTACGGCTTCTTCTTTCCAGGTTTTACTGAATTCATTTTGCTCGATGGCATTCATCGGACTGCCATGCCCAACAAATAAGGCGGGCATTAAAAGGTCATCGGATTTTTGTGTTTCTATGGCAGACTTAAAGGCACTTAATGAAATCATGGTTCCTGAAGCAGTAAGGAAGGTTTCTATAAAAAGTCTCCGTTTCATGGTATTGATTTTCAGTTTATTGAATTCTTATCTTAGCTTATAAACGAAAAACTGTAAACTGATTACTGTAAACTGAAAACTTAATTCCCATGATTGGTTTTTTGCCAGAAATCCAAATCCATCAAAATGTCTTCTGTAGGATCGTAAATTTTGATGGCAAAATCCGTTGGATTGACGTAAAACTGAAATTTAACTTTTTGATCCGAAGGACTTTTTTCAATGACTTTGATAAAATAATACGGGCTATCGGCAGACGGTACTTCTACTGTTTTATAGACCAACCTTGATTTCCCTTTACTTATGGAATCTAGTATTTTACTGTAATTGTTGATTTCTGGAATTTTGGTGAGCATTTCTATCAACACACTGTCTACTGCATTTAAGTTTTCTTTGTTTGATGGCGCAATGCGTTCCTTGTAAGTTAGCTTTAAACTTTCGGTGGTACTCATGACGGTATCTTCTTTTGTCTTTTCCGAAAGTTCGATATTAGGCATTTTAGTTTCCTGTGTCTGGGTTGGTTCAACACAAGAATACAATCCTAAAAGTAGGAATACAATTATTATATTTTTCATTTGCATATCAATAAATTAGAACCACTAAATAAATAAATATTGTCAGGAGAAACTATGACGTTAGTCACGTTTATTCCTTCAGGTAAGTTAATACTTCGTTCTTCAAAAGTATATACATTAAAAAAATATATTTTGTTATTTTTCAAGTAGTACAGTTCCTCGTTGATAAAGTTAAAGGATCCAATTGCTGTAAGGGCGATTTTCTTTTTGAAATTTCCCATGTTATCAAACACGAGTATTCCCGAGTTTTTGTCGTTGATATACAGTAAGTTTTGGTATTCTCTCATGAAATTGATATGGTAATCTTTGGCTTTAAGGATCAGTTCCAGCGGTGTTTTCAGGGTGGTTTTTTGTGTTTCCAAGTCATATTTTTTGAGCGAAAAATCAACATCATCCATTACCCATAATTGGTTGTCTGCAGCAATCGTTGCCATTCTGGCAAAGCCAATTGCCTCCTGGTCTATTTTGTAATTGGGCATTGCCACTAAAAAACGATTGAGCAGTACAAATTCCTGAAAGTCTTTATAGAAGGCAAAAATTATGATAGAATTCCAGGCTTCGATTAATGTAATCTCTCCAGGTTTAGAGGGAGAATAAGTATGTAAAAATTTACCTTCCTTGTCGTATTTTTGAATGTTTTCATGTTGATCTACCACATATAAATTGTAATAGCGGTCAGCGGTAACTTTGCTGGCTTCTTTGATGGTGACTGTAGATACGATAGTAAGTTCCTGGGCAGCAATATAGCTGCTGCAAAAAAGGATAAAAAATATGGTAAATAAACTAGTTTTCAAAGGTTTGTAAGTTTAGTGTTTTGCCATCATAAACGGCATACGTATAGTTGTTGACCCATTCTCCCAAATTGATATATTTGCTGTCTTCGTCAACTTGAACGTCAAGAGGTAAATGCCGATGACCAAAAATATAAAACTGGTTATTTTGTTTCAATTGCATTGCTTTGGCATATACCAATAGCCATTCCTCCTCTCCTAAAAAAACATCATCTTTGATGGAGTTGGTAATTCTGCTTCTCTTAGACCATGCATCTGCGATCCCAATTCCAAAATTAGGGTGTATCCGAGCAAATAACCATTGGCAAATTGGACTTCTAAAAAGTATTTTGAGTAATTTATACGTGTAATCTTTGGGTCCTAATCCATCCCCATGTCCTACATAAAACCAATGATCTCCAACCTTAAAACGTTGGGGATGATGGAATATTGGCACATTTAGTTCTTTGGTAAAATAATCAAACATCCACATGTCGTGGTTGCCACTAAAAAAATATACGGGAATTCCTGCATCTGTAAATGCTGCAATTTTGCCCTGAAACCTGATAAATCCTTTGGGAATGCTGTGTTTGTATTCAAACCAAAAATCAAAAATATCACCCACCAGAAACAATGCAGCAGTGTGGTCTTTGATTTCATCAAGCCACCTTACGATTTTTTTTTCCCTTTGTAAACTTTGCTCTTGGCTGGGAGTTCCAAGGTGAAAGTCGGAAGCAAAGTAAAGTTTTTTGCCTTCTGGTAATTTATCAATTGATGGAATCATCGATTAAGAATAAAATTAATTCTCTTGGACCATGTGCTCCAAGGACCAAGGTTTTTTCAATATCAGCTGTTCTACTTGGTCCTGTAACCAATGAAATCATGGAAGGCATGGAAGAAGTGCTGTATTTGTCTTTTATCAACGCAAAACCATCTTTGATTTCGGCTACAATTTGGGAAGTATAAGCGACTACAATATGGATAGGAGGGAATACCGTTAACCTTCTACCCGACAGTGTTTTTGAAGAGACCAATATACTTCCGGTTCTTGCGACCAATGATTCGCAGGTGGTAATTCCCACTTCACAATTGATGAATTCTTCTTCTTTGGTTTTAAACCTGATAGCCGATTTATCAAGCACTGTCAGTAAGTTTTTTTCCCAAACAAAAATGTTTTTCACTTTTCTGGAAGCAGTAAATTTTTCTATTTGTTCCACCAATTCATTATGGTCAATACAAAAGAAAAATTGGCCTTTTACGGCCAAAAATCTTTCAGCAAAAGCCATTTCTAAATCATCACCAAGATCGGGATATATCGCTGACTCCTGGTCAGGTAAACTTACAGGCACGTTAGTTGGTGAGCTAAGTGCCTGTTTTACTTTACCTATAATGATGTCTTTGGTTTTTAAATGATTCATTTTATTGAAGTTTTCAGTTTAGAGTTTTCAGTTTGGAGTTTTTTGACTCTAAACTCTAAACTTAATTTTCCGTGTTTTCTGGTGCAGTTTCTGCTGTTTTTTGTTCTATCGAACTGTTGTTTTTTTCAGCAATCTCCGCTTCTTCTTTGGCTTCAAGCTCGCGTTGTGCGGATTGACGTTCAGCAATATTTTTTTCTAACTGACCACTTGTATATTCTTCATAAGTTGTTTGAGAAGTAAATGGTCGTTTGCCTATCAATTTCTCTAAATCAGATTGGAATAAAATTTCTTTAGCCAATAGTTCCTGCGCTAAAATTTCCAACTGGTCTTTGTGTTTAAGAAGTAATTCTTTGGTTCTGGAGTATGCCTCAGCAATAATTCTTCTCACTTCACTGTCAATGGTCTTAGCCGTATCTTCAGAATATGGTTTGGTGAAGGAATAATCAGATTGTTTTGAATCGTAAAAAGATACATTACCGATTTTTTCATTCAAACCATATACCGTTACCATGCTGTAAGCCAATTTGGTAATTCTTTCCAAATCACTCAGGGCACCGGTAGAGATTTTACCAAAAACGATTTCTTCGGCTGCACGCCCACCCAATGTCATACACATCTCATCTGTAAGTTGTTCGATGGTGTACAAGAATTGTTCTTTCGGTAAATATTGCGCGTAACCCAAGGCGGCAACGCCTCTTGGAACAATACTCACTTTAACCAATGGATCTGCGTATTCCAAAAACCAACCTGCTACTGCGTGACCCGCTTCATGGTAAGCCACAATTTTTTTCTCGTTAGGAGAAATGATTTTATTTTTCTTTTCAAGACCTCCAATCACCCTATCAACAGCGTCATTGAAGTCACTTAATTCTACCGCTTGTTTGTTTTTTCTGGCAGCAATCAAAGCTGCTTCGTTACAAACATTGGCAATTTCAGCACCCGCAAAGCCTGGAGTTTGAGCCGCTAATTTCTTAGGATCAACATCCGGTGCCAATTTGATTTTCTTCAAATGCACATTGAAAATGGCCTCTCTTCCAATCACATCTGGTTTGTCGATACTGATTACCCTGTCGAAACGACCTGGTCTTAACAAGGCAGGATCAAGTACATCAGGACGGTTGGTTGCAGCAAGAATAATGATTCCTGAATCTGTGGCAAAACCATCCATTTCAACCAACAAGGAGTTTAAGGTATTTTCTCTTTCGTCATTAGAACCAGGCATGCCGCCTTTTCCTCTTGAACGACCTACGGCGTCAATCTCATCAATAAAGATGATACAAGGAGCTTTTTCTTTGGCTTGTTTGAACAAGTCACGCACACGTGCCGCACCTACACCCACAAACATTTCTACAAAGTCAGATCCTGACAAAGAGAAAAATGGTACGCCAGCTTCTCCTGCAACAGCTCTTGCCAACAAAGTTTTTCCTGTTCCTGGACCGCCAACCAACAAGGCCCCTTTAGGGATTTTACCACCAAGGTTGGTGAATTTGGTAGGGGTTTTAAGGAAGTCTACAATTTCTTTGATTTCTTCTTTGGCTTCTTCTAAACCTGCAACATCTGCAAAAGTGGTTTTTACTTTGCCGTCAACATCTATCAAAGAAGCTTTGGATTTTCCGATATTAAACAATGCCCCACCAGCGCCTCCGCCAGTCATTTTGCGCATCATGAACCAAAAACCGGCTATCAGTAAAATCAGGAATCCCCAGTTGAAAAACCAGGTACTGAAATCCTGACGGTTGTTGTCAATGGTAACTTCCACTTCGTCAATCGGCGCTTTTTCAGCTGTTGCAATTTCTTTTTCAAGTTCTTTCAATTCATCTTGGAAATATTCTGGTTTGCCAATAGCAAATTCAAAATGTGGTCCCTGGTTGTTTCCATACTCACCTCTGGAAGAAAATTTATCCTTATACTTCGCATTTTTTAACGCTTCAGGTTTCAAGGTAACTTCCACTTTGTCGCCTACAATCACGATTTTTTTCACATCGTGTGCGCGCATCATTTCATGAAAGTTTTTTTGAGTGGTGATTACGGTGGAGGTTGTTTTGTTGAAATAGGTAATTCCAAATACTACCAATACCAAACCAATAATTAACCAAGTTTGAATACTTCCTTTAGGAGGAGTTTTAGGCATTAAATTTTTCTTTTTATGATCTTCTGTTTCTTCAGCCATAATTTTATTTTTTTTAGTCATCAACTGCTAAATTGAAAGAAATTTTTGAATAGGATTAAATTAAATTTGGAATTTCTTTGATGACACCATCACCCCAAAGTTTTTCAAGTTTGAAAAATTCCCTTCTGCTTTTCCTGAAGACATGTACGACCACATCAAAATAATCTACCAATATCCATTCTTTATTTTCTTTTCCTTCTTTGAAAATTGGATCCATATTCAATGTTTTGTATACTTCTGCTTCTACTGAATTTTCAACTGCATCCGCTTGAGAGTCAGAATTTACGGAACAAATCACAAAAAAATCGGTAATAGCATTGGGTACAGCACGAAGGTCAATTACGACAATGTCTTCTGCCTTTTTCTCTTGCATACCCTTCACTACTATTTCGCTTAACAATGCAGAATCAACTTTATTCTTTTTCTTTTGAGCCATTTTCTTTATTTTTGAATTTACAAAAGTAGTAAAATCTTGTACAATATCACATCCAATACCTTATTTACAGGTAATCAAATTATTTACCTGAAAGAATGCCAATCCACCAATGATGTATTGGCTGAATTATCCAAGCAGGCGACTGTTTTTGAGGGTGCTATTGTCATTACCGACCACCAGTTGGGAGGAAGAGGACAACGCGGAAATGTTTGGGAGGCTAATCCTGGTGATAACCTTACACTTTCATTGCTGTATAAACCCTTTTTTGTACCAGTTCAGTTTCCTTTCGGGTTAAATATAGCAGTTTCACTTGGTATTTTTGATGTCTTGAATGAATATCTTCCACAAAAAGTGAAAATTAAATGGCCCAATGACATGATTGTGTCGGTAAACGGAGTGGATAAGAAAATATGTGGAATTCTGATGGAGAATACCATCAAGAAAAACCAGTTTGAAAATGCCATTATTGGGATAGGAATCAATGTAAATCAAACCAATTTTAAGCAAACAAAAGCGACGTCTTTAACGGAATATTTACATGCGCCAGTAGATAAAAATGAAGTGTTGAATAAGTTGTGTTCTCGTATAGAAAGTCGCTATTTGGCGTTAAAAAACAACAAAAATCTAACAGATGAATACATTACTCATTTGTATTTGCTATATGAAAAAGCCCTTTTCTGTGTCGATGAAGTAGTTTTTGAAGGCATTATTCAAGGGGTTGATGTACACGGAAGGTTAGTAGTGTTGCACCTGCATGCCAATAAATTGCACCAATACAGTTTTGGTGAGATTCGTTATTTGGGAAGGGTTTAAATCCTTTAAATGCTTATAAGTCATAAGGTAAAAATGGCTTTACATCGCCGCCAAATTGATGCAATTCGCGCACAATCGAAGAACTGATATAGGCCAGAGCAGGTGTGGTAATTAAAAAAACAGTTTCGAGTTTTTCATTTAAATGCGCATTTACCTGTGCGATGGTATTTTCATATTCAAAGTCAGTCGTATTTCTTAATCCCCTCAAAAGAAAATTGGCATTCATGTCTTTGGCAAAATTAGACGTCAAGCCTTTGAAATTCATGACCGCCACTGTTGGATGATTTTTAAAAGTCTCCCTAATTTTTTCTTCCATCATTTCAATGGGGAAATGCCTTTTTTTGGTCGAGTTGTTACCAATAGCAACAATGACTTTGTCAAACAATTGCGTACCTCTCATAACAATATTTTCGTGACCTTTGGTAAAAGGATCAAAAGAACCTGGGAATATGGCAGTTTTAGTCATTGAATTCGGGTTGTTGGTTGTGTCAAGTTTGAGATTGGGGTAAATATAAAATAATATTTGTTTAAATTTTAAAAAGGGAGGTTTTATCGAGGTTGTAGGAGTTCTTCTCCCACAACCGATGTGAAGATCATATCAAGGTTTTTCCCAATAGTTTAAGTCTTCTCATCGCTGGATCAAGTCTTGAGCTTTTGCGAAGACTTGGTCCTACCATGATTAAAGTCTACAGACTTGAGTGATTATTAGTCAATATATAAGATTTCAATCAAATCATCTTTCATTCCTGTATCGTTTTTTGCACTACTGTATAAATATTCTTCGGAATTAAAAAATGAATAACGCAAATCTGAAGACTTAAATGATACTTGGGCACATACACTGCAAAAGCGCATGACTTGCGCCAGACAAACTGCAGACTTAATCCATTGGGGGAGAACTTGCTTCTTGCTTGACTAAAAGCACTTTTAGATAATGATAATGTTTGTTTTTTGAACTCAGAAATTTGTTTGTAAAATCTATCAATTTCGGTTTGTAAGCTACTTCTAGATAACCCTAAAATAATAAAAAACAAATCTTTAAATGGAAGCTTTAGGTCTCTAGAAAAATCTTTGTCAGAAACGCGATGTGAAGACATAAAGCCTTCATCTACAAGATGATTAGATATTTTTTTTAAAAGCTCTTCTAAATAAAGAGCCGTATTAGAATTTGTAACCTTTGTCTCAAAGATTACGATATAAAAATACGCAATTTAAACCAATACAACAATATTTTTTTCCTTAACTTAACGACATTGCTCGCGCACTAGCCAGGGAAACTCGAAGAGCATGGATTTAACTATTGTGTCAGCTAATCCCGACACAATAGTTAAAATTATTCATTATTGAATTACCATTTTCTTATGTACTTTCACTCCGTTATTACCAATTATTTCAACAATATAAACCCCTTTAGGTAAACTTTCTGTAGAAATATTTATTATATTATTTCCCTTAAAAACATTATAATCTTTTTGAAATCTTGATTGTCCTGTTTCTGATATTAAATTTATATTAATTTCATAATTTTCATTTGAAAAATATTTTACAGAAAAATTATCATTAGCCGGATTTGGATATATTAAAACATCGTCTACGTTTTCTTCATATTGACTTGAATTATTTGTTTGTTCAACATCAGATTGAGATTCTTCACTAGTTCTTGCGTATGAAGATTTGAAAAATAGCGAGTATACATGCCCTTCTCCAGCACCATTAGCACCAACAACTTCAACTTTTAGTTTATATGCTGAATTTAATGTAACTGACTTACTTGTTGGAACAATAATTTCATACACTTCGCTACTGTTAAATATATTGTTTGGCCAAACTGGAATTTCACGATCATAAATCTTTTCAAGATTACTATATGTACCATTTTTGTCAAAATCTATATAAACACGTACTTTTTTAGGAACAACTCCGATGTTCTCCCTTTTTACAGATAATAATCCGGGTAATATTGTACCTTTTACATAATTAAAACTAACCTTGGGATCCGTTTTCGAATCAAGTGAAAAATTCACTAAAAAATCAGGATTAGGATCATTTATAGTTTTACTTTGACAACTGTTTTTAGTTATATGTGGGAAATCAACTTTTCTAAAAATTATACTATATAATTCAGAGTTATTTATAAGATAATTACTACCCGATCTAGTAGTCATACTAATTTTCATCTGTTTAATAACATTCGTATTTGAATTGAATGGTATATTAAAATTAAAATTAAACACTACTTTAGTTCCAGAAGTAGCAGTAATACCTGTGCTAACAAAATTATATTCACTTATCTCTTCTATATTATTATCGTTTAAATCAATCCATAATCGAACCCTATCTGGTATATATGACATTCCATTCCAATTCATTTCTATTTCAAAGGTCTCTGAATAACCCATAAAAAAATTGATAAGTGTTAAAGCTCTAAAATTTTCATTATTAGCACTACCAGATGAATTATTCATATTATTACACTTTACCCTACTAATATGAGCAGCATGTGTAATAAAACCAAAGCTTATTAATACAATTAAAACAAAGATTTTTTTCATAATTTAATTATTTTAGTTAGATATAATTATATAGATTTCAAATTTATATTTTTTTTCATAAAAATACAATATTTGAATGTGGCTTTTTCTATAACTCTAAATTATATTTTATAATGGGTGGATAAACTATATTGCAAATATTGGTTTTTAGTCCTAGTTTGTGGTGTATTATTAGAATCTTTTTTAAAGGAAATTTTGTCTACTTATCCACAAGCTTGTGTTATTCACTTTATGTTTATTAAATAGTCAAGCATATTTTTTATGCATTCTTTTGTATTGATGACCAAAAAGAACTGGTACAATATGTATCCGATTTAAGCAAAAAACTTGAGGTTACTTTTGCTATTATAGTTGAGCTTAAAGCAGCAATTAGGGTACTAAAAACTAATAATAGTTCCATTCCACCCTCTACAGCTATAAAACGAGTTTCAAGAAGCTTAATAGAAAAAACAAGGCCTTGAAGAAATGCAATGAATCAAAAAAGCAAATTAAAAACAACCTCTTTAAATGATTTCCTTGATGAGCTATAAAATTGAAATCACTGATAACTTTAAAAAGGAGGCCAAACCACTCATTAAAAATATCCTTCACTGAAAGAAGAAATAAGGGGAATAGCGCATATTACTCAGTGAAAATTCAATTTTGTGTAATGACTTAGGAAATGATGTTTTTAAAATAAGGACGCTCAATTCCTTCCAAAAACAAAGGTAAATCTGGAGGAGCCAGGATTATTTCATGTGTTAAAATGGTTAAACAAACTGTTTACTTGCTTCCTATTTATAATAAAGGAGAAAAAAATAGTATTTCGGAGAAGGAGATTAAAGAATTGCTTGAAAGTAATTGAAATTTTATTACTGGATAAATTAGCATGATTTTAACCTGAAATCTTCTGATTTACAAATTTCAATTTCAAATGGTACCTGTTCAATAAAAAATCTCCACAAAAAAATCTCCACACACACGCTCACCCCATTTATTTTTTGTATTTTTGAAACTAATACGATTTCAATTTCTATATTTTCAATTGTCATGGCCAAACAGCAAGAAGAGTCGCCCTTAATGAAGCAATACAATGCCATCAAAGCCAAATATCCTGGTGCTTTGCTGTTGTTCAGGGTGGGTGATTTTTATGAAACGTTTAAAGAAGATGCGGTCACGGCAAGTAAAGTGTTGGGAATCACCCTTACCAAAAGAGGCAACGGTTCAGAATCTGAAACGGCTTTGGCTGGATTTCCTTACCATTCTCTGGACACCTATTTGCCAAGACTGGTGCGTGCTGGCCACCGTGTAGCCATTTGTGATCAATTGGAAGATGCCAAAGGGGTAAAAGGAATCGTGAAAAGAGGGGTTACTGAATTGGTGACTCCCGGAGTTTCCTTCAATGACAATGTACTTGATGTCAAACAAAACAACTATTTAGGTGCCATTCATTTTGGGAAAACCGAGATTGGAATTTCCTTCTTAGACATCTCTACCGGAGACTTTTTTACCTCTCAGGGCGATTTAAAATACATCGATAAACTCATCCAAAGCTTTTCTCCTTCGGAAGTTTTATTTTGCAAGGGCAAAAAAACTGAATTCACAGAATCTTTTGGAGACAAACTCAATACCTATTGTTTGGATGAATGGGTGTTCGGCATCGATTTCGCTTTCGAAATACTCACCAAACACTTCGGAACCAATAACTTAAAAGGCTTTGGCATTGAAAACCTCACGGAAGGAATCATTGCATCAGGAACCATTTTATATTACCTCGCCGAAACTGAACACCATGATACCAAACACATTGCGGTCATCTCTAGGTTAGAAGAAGACAAATATGTGTGGCTAGATAAATTCACCATCCGTAACCTGGAACTGGTATATTCTCCATTTGAAGGAGGCGTACCTTTGATAGAAATTTTGGACCATACCCTCACTCCAATGGGAGCGCGTACCATGCGCAACTGGGTAGTATTGCCTTTAAAAGACACCCTTCCAGTCAATGACCGTTTGAATATGGTGGAGCATTTCGTGAAAGACAAGCGCTTGCTCGAAGAACTTACCAGCAATTTCAAACATATTGGAGATTTAGAAAGGTTAATTTCTAAAGTGGCCGTTCGCAGGATCAATCCGCGAGAATTGACACAGCTGAAAAGGGCATTGACCCATTTACAACCTGTCAAAAAAATATTGGCCAAAAATGAGTCTCCCTTATTTTTGAAAATCGCGGACCAAATTAACCTGTGCGAATTTTTGCGCGACAAAATAGAAAAAGAACTCAAATCAGATACGCCAATTGTTACCAATCAGGGTGGATTGATCAATGAAGGCATCAATGATGAATTGGATGAATTGAGAAAAATCGCTTATTCAGGCAAAGATTTTTTAATAAAAATTCAACAAAGAGAAATTGAACGTACGGGGATTAATTCCCTTAAAATATCCTACAACAAGGTTTTTGGTTATTTCATAGAAGTTACCAATTCGCACAAAGACAAAGTACCAAGCGACTGGATCAGGAAACAAACTTTGGTGAATGCCGAACGCTACATTACCGAGGAGCTCAAAATATACGAAGAGAAAATCCTTACTGCCGAAGACAAAATATTTGCCATCGAAAACCGCCTTTTCAATGAACTGGTTTTGGTAGCCACCGAATACGTAACCCTGGTCCAACAAAATGCTAAAGTCATTGCCCATATCGATTGCTTGGGTTCATTTGCACAAGTAGCAAAAAAATACAATTATTGTAAACCGGTACTTAACGATACCAAAGTACTGAATATCAAAAGTGGCAGGCATCCGGTAATTGAACAACGTTTACCAATTGGGGAAAAATATGTTCCCAATGATATATTTTTAGACGATGAAACCCAACAAATTATCATCATTACTGGTCCCAACATGGCAGGTAAATCGGCCTTGTTGCGCCAAACTGCCTTAATTGTATTGATGGCACAAATGGGAAGTTTTGTTCCTGCCGACAGTGCCGAAATCGGTTTGGTCGACAAAGTGTTTACGCGTGTCGGTGCTTCCGATAATTTATCCAAAGGCGAATCTACCTTTATGGTGGAGATGACCGAAACAGCGAGTATTCTCAACAATTTAAGTGACAGAAGTTTGGTGCTGATGGATGAAATTGGCCGAGGAACAAGTACCTACGATGGAATTTCTATCGCCTGGTCTATAGTAGAACACTTGCATCAAAACCCAAAAGCCAGGGCCAAAACACTTTTTGCTACCCATTACCATGAATTGAATCAGCTGACGAATGATTTTAACAGGGTCAAAAACTTCAATGTTTCTGTGAAAG
>CALPQG020000012.1 GCA_943325655.2 Bifidobacterium breve
GAATTAACAGAAGGGAAGGAATCCTTTATCTCTGCTTCTAGCTTTTCTGGCATGAGTGGCAATGCCAATGGGGTAATCCATAAAAACAGAATCAAACCCATCATCATCGACATCACCAACACCGATGAAAACAATGATTTGTTAGTGCCTATTTTCTCCAAATACGAGAAGTTCCCTATTCCTTTCAACGGCATAGCAGACATTGACAACATCATTGCAGGCGTTGGCAAAGGTGCTGCCGTTACCATTCAAGGCTATAGGTACGAAGAGTTACAAGAATTGTCGGCCAGCAGACCTTTCACTTTAAGCAAATTGCGTTACCGCTTTGGTGACAGTACCCAACTGGATCAACCTTGGAGAATTCGTCAAAAAGTGGGAAACAGTATCGCCAATGAACCTTACTATCCACACTTGTCTCGTGCCTTGGAAAATCAAGTGGCCGACACTTTGGTGGATGATGAGTTTTTCATGAAAGTAGACGGAGGGGCAACTTTGCTGGTAAAAATTGCCAAAGCCATTTCTGCCACGGTAGCCAGAAAAATTCAAGTGACCTTGTACATTGATGCAGAAACAGATGTAGCAAATGCCTTGTCTGGTCAATCAGTACTAAGTACTTACAAAGCGGGTAAATAATCCAAAAGCCTATTTAAACCACAAAAGCCATTTACCAATTATGGTTGATGGCTTTTGTTTTATAATTCTCTCACAATGGTTGACAACAATGCTACCGCAATCATGTATGGGCTGAATCCTGACAATTCATCAGATTTGCTCATAGAGTATTTGATTAAAAGCAATGAGCAAGGGGTGAAAACTTTATTGATGGGGTTTGGCATAATGGCTGATACCCAAAGTAAACAAATCATGGGATTGAGGACTTTGATTGCTTCAGGAGATGAGCAGGTGATTTTCAAAATAATTGCTCTTGACCCTATGAGTGAAATTCATGAAGAAGCATTTAAAAGAACACAGGCACAAAGCCCCTCAAGTCTTCCGCATGAAAACTTGGCAATCAAGAAAACAATGGTCAATGACAATGCATCAAGTTATCAATTGCCCAAAAAGATATTTGGCAATGAGATTTCATTGATGGAGCTGTTGATATTCCTCCTTTGTGTATTTGTATTGGTTAAAATCGCAGGGCGATAGCCTATAAATTATCACGATGAAGAATTCTAAACTGATACTGGTAGTAATTATTGCTGTGGTTGCCATTGTGGCCATTATCATTTTGGTTATGGTGATAAAACCTTCATCAAGTGCCGAAGAAGCTATTTTGAAACAACAACCAATTGAACAAAAGAACCTCGTTAGCGACATTTTAGGAATATTTAAAATGTAGTGATGAGTGTTTAGTCATGAGTTTTAAGTAAACAAATCAACTAACAATACTCACAACTAAACACTTAACAATCAACACTAAAAAACATGGCATTCTGGGACGATTTAGGGAATTCACTTACAGGCGAGTCAAGCAATGACATTATCAATAAACAACTTGATTTACAAGCAGAAGCGTTAGCATCAAAGCAAAAAACAAGCCTTAGTCCTAGCTTTATTACAGGTGTAATTGTCTCCATTCTGTTTGTATTGGGTGTTGTCATATACTTGATCCTAACCTCCAAAAATTCTGCTTCATGAATCATAAACCTCCAAAATTGACTTCCTATTCTATGGCCGGCGCAGTTGCCCCTCCTGCAAATGATGGTACCTATATTCCTCCCGTCAATACTACCATTAAAACAGATTTTAATGGCAGCATTTTTCCCGGGATGCAAGGTTACTCTCAACCTACTCCAAAAGTAGAAGACTATGTTGTGTTGTATCCTAAAACCGAAATTGAAAAGCTTTTTGAGTTAAAAACAAACACGCTACCCAATCAAATTACAGCCAAAGAAAATGAAGTAAACAGTTACGTTGCCAATTTGTATCGCTTGCAAGTAATTGTAAACAATGCAAGAAACAACAAGGTCAACTGTGTGAGTTTATGGGGCCCTGATTGGGATTGTGTACACAAGTATGAACGTGACAGGGACAATGCCCAAATTGCCGTTAACCAAGCGCAGGCGCAGTTGTTAACCCTGAGAAATCAATTGCAGCAATACATTGTCAGTTACGAATCGCTGAAAACCAATTTTGATGCAGCCAAACAAAAAGCAATTGACAACTACAATTTAGCCATGGCTACTTGGAGTAAAAATGCAAGTGCTTGGTATGCGCAGGAAACGGATAGGATTGCCAAAGAAAAACGTGACAAAGCAGCACAAGATCAAAAGTTGGCTTCACAAAAAGCCGCAGAAGCTGCTCAAATAGAAGCCACCGCCGCCAAACAAAAAGCAGACTTAGAAAAGCAAAAATTGGATGCTTTGGTAACCGCCAAATCAGCCGGGGTAAGTGAAGACGCTGCTTTGAAAGCAACCGGAAGTTATGTGGCTGCATCAGTCGACCATACCCATTTATACGTGGGTGGGGGCTTGGGTTTTGTGGTACTCATGATCATTGCAGTTGCATTGTTTAAATCTTAACCGTTGAACTATGGAAAATTTGATGCCTTGGGTAAGGGAAATATTTATGGCTGATGTGCCAAATGTTGATTTACTCAAATACCAAGATAAACTCAAGCTCTTCTACATGAAAACACTTGACTTTATGGAATCCAACAATCTTCAAATTAGCAAAGAGAATATTGTAAAAAATGCTGACAGGATCAAACATTGGGACATTGGCAGTAAAGGGACGCATCCTTCTGGTACTGATGCAACAAATGAACAAATAGTGACAGTTGAAACAGTTATTGAGGGAAATCAAAAAGCTGACAAAACCATCAAAGATGGGAAAATTGCGGCCATTGAAGCCGATATTTTCAAGTTCAAACGCTATGGATTCTTTGCCTTTGTAATCTTGATTATCCTCATTTATATGAAAAAATAAATCCCAAGACCCTGTACCCAGTACTCAGTACCAAATACTAAAAACTCAACACTCAAAACTAAAAAAAATGTGTGGATGTAATCAATTATCAAGCTTTCAGGGAGAATCACAAACTCAATTTGGATTAGATATTCCTAGTCGAGTAGCACATTCAAATTTCTGGCCATTTAGTAAATCGACCACAATATCAGCAACAGATGCTACAAAAGATACCACCCAAACAACGTCCACTACGGGGCAGAAAATTAAAGGTGCTATCAATGATGGAACGGTTAAAAACACCTCAGAAGCAGCCTCTTCATGGCTAGATACCATCAACAAGGGCATGAATATCTTTAATGGAAAAACACCTGTGAATAGTACTGCTTCAACTGATGCTACAAGTGGAGATTCATCTACTACTGAAACTAGCACAGGAATACCATCTTATGTGTGGTGGGTTTTAGGAGGATTAGCCTTGCTTGGTACAATTTGGGCGGGTATTCATTTTAGCAAACAGGCCTAAACATGAACAGGTTTATTCCTAGTAACGGAGAAGCATTTAAGCTACTTGTAGAAGTGGAGGCCTCCACTCCTGTAGAGCTAATGCTTTATGGATATGAAGCCAATCTTACCAATACCGTTCATTTCCTTAGACAATATGGTGATGCCAATGTTGCGGAAGTAGGCCTGTTTCAAGGTATTCACCACTTTGAATTTCCTTTTCCTAAATCAGTTCAAAAGTTAAAGATTGAAGTCTTTGACAAGCGTAGCAATGCGAGTAATGGCATTAAGATTAAAAATATTACCTATAAATATTTACCCCTGGTGCAAGCATTTGCACCGCATGTGCAAGAATATATTGACTTTGCGTTCGATTTCTCACAAAGCTGTGGTTACCATGAAACGGGTACTTATGAATCAGCATCAGGACTTTACTCCATGGTGTTTTCTGATTATGTAAGGTCTTGGGAAGACCAAACAAACGCCATCATTTATACTCCTGCTAGGGTAAATCATACCAACGGAATTGTGGAAGTAAGTAAATATTACTTTGATCAATTGACCATCACCAACAGGTTTATGATTCTGTTGCATGAGTTTACGCATTTCTATTACAATACCAAAGATGAGCTAGCGTGTGATTTAATGGCTTGTAATATCTGTTTGATGTTGGGATTTAGCAAAACAGAATGTATGTATGCCATTGCTCGATTATTTGATTATTGCGGAACAGACCAACAATGCAAGGCATTTATCGAAAGAAAAAAACAACTTATCGACTTTATAAACAACTGGACAAATGAGCATGAAACAACTATTTGAAAACAAAAAACTCATGATTGGTATTGGCTTAGTACTCCTCATCGGGACAGTATTGTATTTCAGCCTAAGAAAAAAGACAGCAAGCAGTAGTGCGACCACAGCGAATAATAGTGTTGCATCTAATGCCAATACTATGGCAAGTATCGCCACAACCACATCCGCAAGTGATGCAATCAGCAAAGGAACGCTGTTTGTTTAATCCATAATTTAAAATTCAAAATTTAAAATTTAAAATTCAACGAATGTTGCTAAAGCCTGAAGATTTTATTCCATCCAAAAGCTCCACGGCAGACATTTGGATGAGTTGGTACAAAGCACTTAAAAGTGACTTGGGAGAAGACGATGCCAATGTGCTATTCAAATCTGTGTGGGATGCAAGAGGTAGCGATGATGCCAATACGCCTGAGTTGAGAGACTTCTTAGCAAAATATGGCATTACCGTAAAAATGGGCGCTAAAGAAGCCATTTTGGATGCAATCAGTTCGCCTTTTGAGTTCTTCAATTTTGCCAAAGACATAGGGAAAACCATGATATATGGTTGGATGGTTTTCATCTTTTTAATCATGGCCGTGGTGATTTATTTTCTCTTTAACGCCAGTAAAAATCCTGGAGAAACAATTGGTATCGCCACTAAAATAGCAATGGTATGAACGAGAATAAAAACATATTTTTCCATGTATATGTGCTTGCCACCATACTTGTCATCGGTATAGGATTACTTGTTTACCTGATGTTAAGAGCCAAAAGGTTGAAAGAAGAACGACTAAATACCATAGCCAAAATCAAAGAAGCATTGCAAAGTGGCGCTGGTGAAGAAAATGGTGATGATGCCTCAAACACATTGCTCAATGTCAAATCAGACCCTAATTATAATGGCATACCCGAAGCTCAAAAACTCAAAGATGCCATGGGTACTGTTTGGGATGATGATGAAATGGTATTTGAAATCATCAAAGGAAAATCTAAAGCCAAACTGAAAAGCATTGAATTGGGATTACAAGGCATAGGCTACAAATCATGGGATGATTATTTGAAAACCATTTTCAATAACCTCGTTTCACTACCATTTGGCTATTGTGCCGGCATTGATTGTGATAAATACAACAAGGCCTTGAATATGATAAAGGCGGCAAAATAGGTATTGGGTACTGAGTACGGAGTGCTGGGATTAAACATAATGAAGTGTTGAGTGTTGAGTGTTGAGTAAAAAAATAAAAACAAAAACTGAAAACTGAAATTTGACACCTTAAAACTGACAACTGTAAACTCAAGTAAAATGAAAGAATTTGTAATTAAACACAAAATGTGGTTTATCATTGGGCTGGTAGTACTTGTGCTTACTACAGCTTATTACTTCATTTTTATTCACAATGCTACAAGTTCCAATTTGGAAACTTCTGTAGACAAAACACCTTCTGCAAACAAGAAGGCAATACTTCCAAACCCAAATACCACACTTCAATTTCCAATCAGGCAAGGTGATGTGGGTAAACAGGTTCGACAATTACAAAAATACCTCAATGCAAAATACCAAGCTGGTTTAAGTGTAGATGGTGTTTGGGGGGAGAAAACACAAACCTCGCTTGAAAAGGCAATGATTCCAACGGATAATCCGACAAGATTTTACATCATATTGACCTTAAGCTTGTACAATAAACTGAATTTAAAATCCTACTAAAGCAATTGATGATGAAAGAACACTTGAATAAATACCTCTATTGGTATATCGCTGGCACAGCTACTCTTGTCCTTTTTTGGTTCTTTTTTATCAGAAAAAATACTGATGAAAAAACGAAAAATACAGAGTCAGCAGACACAAATACAGAGCCATTGATTGATGCCCCATTTGACTGGTCGAGTGCCAATGATGCCTTTCCATTAAAGCTTGGATCGATGGGTGACAAAGTAAAACGCATTCAAACATGGCTTACCAATGTCGCTGGAGCAAAACTCAAAAATGGTATTGACGGCAAGTTCGGCACAGAAACAGAATCCGCTTTAGTGGCATTCAAACAAAGAGACAATGTTTCTCAAGACTATTGGGAGAAGCTAGGACTAAGTAAGTTGTGAGTTTGAAAAAGTTATGAGTGTTGAGTTGTGAGTGTTTAGTAAAATTTAAAACTACAATAACTCAACACTAAAACAAAAATCCAATAACTCAACACTAAACATTCAACACTCAACACTAAAAAAGATGTTCGATTCAGTCATTGATAAACTAAGCACCGACGGTGTAAAAGTAGTTGCTACAGTAGAAGATTCTGTCTATTTCAAATTAGGAGCATGTATTATCATATCGGTAATTATTGCAACCCTTGGTTCTAGTCTTGTCAAAGGCATTTTCTCTTTTGGTACAAAGTCTTAAGTACTGAAATTTCAAAGAAATACTTCCTTACCAAAATTCAATACTCAACACTTTTACTTAATACTTTGTACCTAATACTTTGTACCTATTACATCGTACCTAATACTAAAAATATGGATAAAAACTTGTTTACCGCAAAACTAGATCCCGGAGAAGATGTTGTTTTCAAGAATGCCATTTCATGGATAAGTATTGGTCAGGAAAACCCAAAGTTGGATGCTGGATTTGAATTGCATGGATTGGGAGAAGTTGCCGGAGAATTCATCACCTGCAAGAACCAATCATGGGCTAGTCCCGAAAACTGTAACATGGTTTCCGAAGTGGGAAATGAAATCAAAGTAGTGGCATTAGCAACTAATCTAACACCAATCAATATTACTTATCGCTATTGATTTAACATTCCATGTTGATTAGTCAAAGAGAATGACTTCAAGAAATTTGGTTTACTCAACATTCAAAACGCAACACTCAACACTAAAAAAATGGCTGGCTCAGGATTTAGTTTTTACGCTACAAATGAAGGGGATATAAGCGATGTAGGAAGATTGATTCCTAACGTAATTGAAATAGACAGTAGTAAAACTAGCAATACCGCAAGTCCAACATCGGTTGACCAAGGGAAAGGCTATTTTGTTGCTTTGCCAAATTATTACCATAAAGTCAGGTATGCTTTTAATACTTTTTCTGGTGATCCTACAGGTCAAGTCAGAATCATTTTACCACCTTCAGGAGAAATCAACAAAGGCAAATGGTTGGCCATAGAAGACACGCATGGTTTAGGCGTAGCGATTATAGGTTCGCCAACTTATGTGCCAATTCCATTTATAGGAGGCAATGAAAATAGAACCAGGACCTATTTTCATTGTAACGGTGAAAACTGGATACAGCTAAATTTAATGCCAACGTTCTCTTCTGATTTAAGTTCGATAACTGACAATTTATTCAAACTCATCCCAGCAGTTGTGACTGCCAGCGGCACTGGTGTTGGTTGGGATTCTGCCGACACTTATGCCATTTGGGAAGCCTTACCCAATAAATTAAACAAATGTAATTACGGGTATGGCGGCAATACTCCAATCAAAATCATTTTTCCACCTGTAGCAGGCAATGAAGGCAAATGGTTAGGGATTCAAAAGACTGGCGGTGTAAGTGTCTATCTACCAACAGAAGGACTAAGTGGCAATAATGAACCTGTCTTAACCAATGCAGATGGGTTTAAACCAACCGTTTATTACCACTGCACCAACGAAGGATGGCAAATGGTATCTGCCCTTCGCGCACAGGTACAGCCTGATTTGTCAGCTTATGAATTATTTTCTAATAAAGAACTTGTAGCCTTAGACAATTCAGCGGTCAAATTCCCCAACAACAATGTTGTAAAAACAGCTTTAGATACATTCAATGCTTCGTTACTTGCCAATTGCAATGATATTAGAGGTACTTATTTAGCAAAGGCAAATAACCTTGCTGATGTAAGTAACCTGGCCCTTGCAAGGCAAAACCTTGGCGTAGAAGGTTTGGATAAAAAAGGCGTAGCCAATGGTTAT
This sequence comes from Bifidobacterium breve, assembly GCA_943325655.2. Taxonomy (GTDB): domain Bacteria; phylum Bacteroidota; class Bacteroidia; order Cytophagales; family UBA9547; genus CALPQG02. The sequence goes on from CALPQG020000012.1 coordinate 8,149, forward strand.
CCTAGTTTAGATGCAAGTGGCACAATTCCTTCAGCGCAACTACCAAGCTATGTGGATGATGTGTTGGAATATGCTACGGTTAGTGCATTTCCAAGTGTCGGAGTTGCCGGAAAAATATACCTGGTAACCACTGGTGTGGATGCCAATAAATCTTACCGTTGGAGTGGTTCGACTTATATCGAACTCATTTCTTCGCCCGGTTCTACCGATGCCATTGCAGAAGGAACAGTCAATAAATATTGGACAAGTGCGAGAACCTTGGCTTCCAGTTTGGCAGGTTTTGTGGCAAGTGCCTATACCGCCATTGCTGCTACAGATACCGTTTTAAGTGCCTTTCAAAAGATTCAAGGCTTCTTTAACACCTTAAGTACCGTTGCCTTTACCGGTAATTACAATGATTTACTCAATAAACCTGTCATTTCAAGTGGTTCGGCTTTAGCCAAATACTATTCCACCATCAACAGATGTTCGGTAACGGGCTCAACCACCTCCTTAGGGACAGCTTGGATTGTACCATTTACGCCACTTGCAGACATGAGTATTACACAAATCGGTTGTTTGCTCACCAATGTAAATACCTCAGAGAGGGTTGATGTGGCCATTTACAATGCCGCACTGACTACAAATCTCGGCACGGCATTCGCCACTTTTAGTACTACAGGTGAAAAATTTGTAACGCTAAGTGTAGCGGTAAGTGTAGTCGGTGGAACCCAATATTACTTGGTACTCAAAGGAGACAATACAGGAGCCAATAACTACGCCTATACATCATGCTTTAGCAATGCCTTAATTGCTCGTCAAATTTACATCGGGACAGGAGCCATTAGCGGTTCTTTTGCCACTACAGGAGCAGGCACAGTCGTTCCCTTTATCTCCATCAAGTAAGGATGCTCTTCCTTTCAATGCCATTGATGTAAATATTAGTATAGTCAATTATCATTCATACTGTCATGGAAAACATCAGTCAAAACATCACCTATCTACAAGGAACCAATAGTCGTCATCCTATTGACAATACCCCTAATGAAGCTCAGTTAGCCAATATGAAGTTCTTGGGTGAATACTTTGATGTATTGTATGGCGCCATGAAGGAGAAGCTAAAAGATGGGGTGCCAAAGTTTATGTCGATCACATGCATGTTTAGAGGCAAAAAGGTTAATGCACTCACGCCAGGAGCATCCTTAACAAGCCTTCATTTGCAAGGTGCAGCCATTGATATTGACGCAATAGATGGTACAGGGATAACCAATAAAATGATTTTTGATTATATCAAAGCGCATTTGCCCTTCACGGAATTGATTTGGGAATTTGGATCTGCTTATCCCAATGGTAATCCGGGATGGGTACATTATGGACTCCTGAAAGGAAGAGAAAATGAAAAGGTCGTTAAAATTGCCAGCAAGGTTTTAAAGAAAAACAGCAAAGGAAATGTGTTGAAAGACAAAAATGGCAATACCATGTACACAACAGCTTACACACGATTATAAGAGGAATAATGAAAAGAAACTATCTATTTATCTGTGAATTTAGGAGAAGATTAGCTAAACCTTCCCCTAAGTTTTTTGCAAGTCTTAGCAAGAAACTCAAAGCCGTAGCCGCCACACATTTAGCGCTCGGACTAGCCATTTTTGCCATTCAGGATCATTTGTACCCAATGGTAGTAGAGATAGGAAAAATGGCTTCTGTAGCGGGTACATTTGGAGGGTACATCGGTTCATTAATTGCAGACTTAACAAGTGTAGAGGATGGAAAATCAAACAGCTGAGAGAAGCAAGGCTTCATCTATTTTAGAAAATATAATTGAAGCATTGAAACTCATTGCTAGTATATGTGTTGTGGGAGGGCTGATTTATGCTGGCCTTTATTACGGAAAAAGCGATAAGGTATTAAGTGAAGAAGATGTTAAGCTTGAAATTTTCCAGAAACAAAGTGAGCTGCTTCAAAAGCATATTGAAACCAATGACAGTATTTTATTCCACTTAATCAATGAGAATAAAACACTCCGAACAAGGTATGATAGTATTGTAAAACGATCACATCACCATTCACCTGATTTCTTACCCATATTCTCCAAATGAAAGTATTGATTTCAATTATAATGGTTTTGCTAATGTTTGATTGCTATGCGCAATGTGATTCTACGGCAATTAATCTAAGCGAAGACAAGGTCTTAATTTCAAAATCCTGTTGGAATACCATCGCTTATGAATACAATCGATTGAAAGCTGAATCTGCTGAAGCCAAAGAGTTGATTCGTGCTGACAGTCTGTTAATTGGTAGTTTAAATTTAAAGGTGGCCCAACAAGACAGTTTGCTTACAGTGAAAAATTCAAGCCTAGTTTACTTAAAAGAAGATAAGCTACAATTAGCCAAACAAAAGCCCAATAAAGGACTTTCGTTTGGCTGTGGTTATGCTACAGGAGTATTGTCGGTCATTGCTTTAAAACTCGTCTTATGGTAAATGTATTTAACGCTAAAACCTTAATCGCTTTACAAATAATAGCGAGTGTAATCGGTATTATTTGGATTAGTATTCAGTTGTATGATTATTTCAAAAAGAAAAATCAACCAACTTTATGACGGGAATGAAATATTATTCCATTTATCCATTTCACGGTTCATTAAGCTATCAACTACTTTAGCATAAATCTGAGTAGTTTTCAAATCCGAATGTCCTAATATCTTCGATACAACTTCAATTGGAATACCTAATACTAACGAATTGATAGCAAAGGTATGTCTGGAACAATGGAAAGTTATTTTTTTAGCCTTTATGCCAATTAAATCCAAGGCATCATTCAAATCTGTTGTGATTCGACTATTACTTTGTTTGATTGTTCTTTCGAAAAGCTTAATACCGTCTAAATCAAAATTAAGCAAACTTTGTGAGGCATTATTTAAAGGAATCCTAACTTGAGATCCAGTTTTTTGAGTTTTTAAAATAATGGAATTGTTAACGATTGATTCTTTGGTCACCCTTTTAATATCCGACAATCTCAAACCTGTATAACAAGATAAAAGAAAATAATGCAGGGTAACTTTAATTCGTTCAGGTGTATCAGATCTCTTGTATAGTTTATGCAGTGCTTCTACTTCATGTAATTCTAAGTATTCTTTTTCTACTTGTTCGGTTTTTAATTGATAATCTTTGAAAGCATAATTTTTAGTAAGATTTTGTTTGATTGCTTCATTAACAAATTTTCTTATTGTAGTTAATTTTTGATAGATACTATTGGTTTTGTTTTTCTTTTCATGTTCCAAATAGTATCTATACTTGTTAAGGAAAGTTGGGGTTATTTCTTCAAAAGATAATTGTTCCCCACAAAACTCTTTCAACATATCAAGATTCATCAACATATCCTTGTAGTATTTTAAAGAATAATCTTTACGGCTATCTTGTAAATCTTTTTTCACAAAAGAGATGTAATCATTCGCCTCAACTTCATAATTATCATTGCTAAAAATTTCTAAGATTAATGCTGGATCACAAACCTTGTTTTGTAATTCGAGTTGCACCTTAATTTTATAAAGCTTAGCAAGCATTGTCGAAATTTCAGAATTAGCCATATCGGCTCCAACTACATTTTTAATTTGGCCTTTAGCAGAATCCCACAATTCTGGAACAATGTTATAACCTGTGTAAAGCTGTTTCCTAATTCTTTTTGAGTTAATCGTAGTGTTTAAAAAAATGTAAATTTGATATTCACCTTTTGAATTTAATTTATTCCTTTGAATATCGGCTTTAATTGAAATAGAATTTTTCATCTTATAATACTTTGGAGGCTGACAATTGGGCTGACAATTATAAAATCGTTTAGACAAAAATAGTGCTAGAAATGGAATAAACAAGCTTTTGACTTTTTGAGCTTGATAGCAAAAAAACAGCTAAAACAGCCTTTTCAGAGCAATTTAACCATAAAAAAACCGCTTCAAATCATTGATTTAAAGCGGTTTAAATTGTGAGCCTCTTGTCGGGATCGAACCAACGACCTACTGATTACAAGTCAGTTGCTCTACCAGCTGAGCTAAAGAGGCATCTCCCATTTGATTGGAATACAAAGGTAACATTTGTTTTTAAACCTGCAAAAAAATAATGCGTTTTTTCAGAAAAAAAACTACATTTTTAATTAAATGCCTGGTTTATAACTTTTAACTGTTCCTGATAAATATTCACTTCCTGGTTCATCAGCGCCACTTTGTCTTCGATATCCTTTTTCAAGGCATCTGCATTCTTAGATTTCGCAAAAAATGCCAGGTTATTCGTCAACAAATCTGCTTCTTCCTGCAGTTCTTTGATTTTACGTTTGATACTTTGCTCTTTTTTAGCTACAATATTCTTTGCATCAGGTGAGTTCTTCACCAAACCAATTTCGGCGAACAATTTCAACTTCACCTTTTCTGATTCTTCTATATTTAGTGTTGTAATTAACTTGTCAAGTCCGTCGTTAAAACGCTTGCTTAAAGCAGTCAATTCAGAGGCTGGAACAAAACCAATTCCCTCCCACGCTTCCATCAGTGCTGTAACCGTTTCAGTTGTCGCAGAAGCCGCTTTTATAGCTTCCAGTTTATCACAAAGGGCAATTTTAGTCGCAAGGTTCTGTTTGAATTCAACTTCTTTGGAGGCTTGTTCCACACGTTTCTTATCAAAAATAGCATCACAAATGGTTTTAAATTTCAAAAACACCTGTTCGTTTATTTTTTTAGGAGTTGGCCCAATTTTTTTCCAATCCGACTGCAAGCGTTTCACGGTATTGATTGCTTGTTCAATGTCTTCTGATTGCAACAAAGCTGAAGCCTGTTCAATCAAAGTCTCTTTTTTAAGTTGGTTGGCATTTCTAAGTGCATCCAATTGCTTGTAGAAAGCCTCTTTTTTAGCAAAGAAACTTTTAAAAGCTGCCCAAAATTGTTTGTCAGTTCCGCTGGCTTTTTCTTTGTCGACAGGACCAATTTTTGACCATTGGTCTTTCAATGCAAAAACCTTTTCTGATTGCTTGTTCCACTCTTGAATACTGTCAGAATCAAATGAATCTAACGCTTGAATTTGAGGAATCAATTCTTTTTTAAGTTTCAGGTTATCAGCATAAGTCGCTTTAATTTGCTCTTCATACTGACGTTTATTGGCATAAACAACATCTGTAGCCGCTTTTAACCTTTGCCAAATTTCTTCTTGTTGTTCCTGAGGTACCGGTCCTAATTGCTTATATTCCTGATGAATGTCATTTAATTCTTTTAATGCTACAGGAACTGAAGTTTCTGCTTGAAGCGCTTCTGCTTTGATACAAAGCTCCATTTTAGCTTCTAGGTTTTTCTTCCTGTCTAATTCTTTCAATTCAAAAAATATGCTCCTGTTGTTGTAAAACCTATTTACCAAAGCATTGTAACTGGCCCAAAGTTCCTGCACCTGAGCCTGAGCAACCGTCCCGGAAGCTTTCCATTCCTGTTGCAGGGTTTTGAATTTTGAATTGCTCAAATTATCCTCTTCTGAATCAAGCAAGACCCTCATTTTATGCAAAATGTCTTGTTTGACTTTAAGGTTGGTATCTTTTTGAGCCACCAGTTGTGCCTGTTGTTTCGTAAATTTCTCCCTGGTTTGTTTGAAATGCAGTTCTAACTGAGCGGTTTCAGGAGCAGGTTTAAATTCGAAATCATCAATTTCACCACCTTCAGCTATAAATTTGTCGAGTGCAAAGCTTTTTTCTGATTCTAAAAATTCATCCAAAAAAGGTTTAAGTTTTTTGAGTTTATGATACAACTGCGTAATGTCCGTAACTTCCACTTGAAGATTGGTAGCATGCGCCAACAAATCAGCTAAATTGGCAGGTACAAATGCTTGTTCTAATTCAATTTCTTGTTGAATTATTTCGGTAGAATCATTTTCATTTTCTACAGCGTCAGCAAATTCATTGTTATTTTCTAAGCTCATATATTAAAAGATCTAAATCAGTCCTTAAAGGTCAGCATTGCAAATTAAAAAACGAAAAAAACACCCGTTAATTTAGTCTCTTTTAAAAAATATTTAATTTAAACGGGGATTAGCAGGAAAATTGGCAATGATTTTATATTTACCACCCAGATTTACCAGCGTATTTTTCCAAAGTAATGATGGATTTCCTGAAAAAATTTCTCCAGAACTCAGTTTTGTCACCGCCCAGGCATTGTGTTCCAATTCTTCTTTCAATTGAATTTTATCCCAGCCCGAATAGCCTAAGAAAAAAATAAAGTCATCGGGATTTGCCAAGCCTGTGGTGAGCATAATCCTCAATTCTTCAAAATCACCTCCCCAATATAACTCGTCTCCAAGCGGAATGCTTCCTTTGAGTTGGTCTCCTACTTTATGGATAAAATGCAGGGTGTTTTGCTCTACAGGCCCACCTATATACAAGCGCGCATTGATATTTTCAAACTCCGGCAAGCTATCGCATAAAAAACAATCTGAAGGCTTATTCAAGACAAAACCATAAGCACCTTCATCGTTATTTTCACAGAGCAAAATAACGGCGTGCTCAAAATTAGTATCGGTCATAAACGGTTCAGCGACTAACACATCGCCCTTTTTAGGGAGCTTATGGTTCCAAACACTAATATCCATGATATCTACCATTAAAATGACACACGTAAAGTCTTTGCATTGAATAACGAAATAAACGTAATTGCATTGTAAATAAAACAAACATATATATAAATAGTATATTTGTATTGCTATGTTACGCAGATAAGAAACAGGTGTTGTTAAATAAGTATTTAATTTAAATATATTTCATGATCAATATTCAGACCCTCAGAAAAGAATACACCAAAGAAGCATTAGACATTTCAATTGTCCATTGCTCGCCAATTATTCAATTTAAACTTTGGTTTGAAGAAGCGTTGAATGCTGAAGTAAACGAAACCAATGCGATGGTATTGAGTACCATTTCTTCCGAAAACAAACCTTCTGCAAGGGTAGTTTTACTGAAAGGTTTTGACGAAGCTGGTTTCAGTTTTTACACCAATTATGAAAGTAAAAAAGGGAAAGAACTGGCACAAAATCCTCATGCCTGCCTCACATTTTTCTGGCCGGAATTGGAACGCCAGGTGCGCATTGAAGGTGTAATTGCTAAAGTTTCAAAAAAAGAATCCGACGATTACTTTGCAGTAAGGCCAAAAGGCAGTCAAATCGGCGCTTGGGCATCGCCTCAAAGTGCCGTTATTGCATCCAGAGATATACTTGTTCAAAACCAGGAAGCACTGGAAAATAAATATGCCCACAAAGAGGTAGAACGCCCAGAACATTGGGGAGGTTATGTTTTAAAACCCGATTTGATTGAATTCTGGCAGGGACGACACAGCCGCTTACACGACAGGATTTGTTATGCATTGCAGGAAAATTCAGGTTGGAAAATTGAAAGATTAGCACCGTAATCGGTTAATGATTGGCCTTGCCATTCAAATATGCCAAAAATCCAACAAAAAACAGGTAGTGATTTTCATTTGGTGTCAGGTGAAAACACCTGACACGGCGTAAAGTGACGCGTTTGTCAGCGACAAAATGCGGATGAGAAATCCCATTCAAATGTGCATTCAATTAAATTTCACCAAAGGTAACTATTGGGTGATTGACATCAGGTTTCAGGTGAAAACACCTGACAGGACTGATAGTGTACTAGATAATGTAAGGTAATGATTATTAGATTCAGCCTACAATTCGTCCAAGCGTATCATTTTCCCTTTTTCTGCATCCCAGAGTTTGAGTTGTAAGCAATGATACATGTCTTTGGGATTCCATGTCGTAGTCTTTACATGCTGTAATTCAGGTATTTTTGCCATGGCCTCTTTTAGCCTGTAAAAGGGTATTCTTGAGTTCAAATGATGTACATGGTGGTAACCAATATTTCCTGTCATCCATTGAAAAAAAGGATTCATTTGCATAAAGCTTGTTGAATTTAAAGCAGCTCTATCATATTGCCAGTCCTGATTTTCCCTGAATTCTGCTCCTGGAAAATTATGCTGACTGTAAAACAAATACGAACCAATTCCAAAGGCCAATAGAAATGGAGTAAACCAACTGATGATAAATGTCAGTAAACCAAAATAATAAAATATGCCGTAGCCAACCACCAGGTGAAAAATCAAGGAAACAAGTGAATCTAAATGCTTTTTGGGACTTTGGGTCAATGATTTGATATTTAACCAATAAATAAACAAGGTAAAATACCCAAACAATACGGTTAATGGATGCCTGTTTATCAAATAGAGATTTTTTTCTGACCTACTCATTTTCAAATAATTATTTTTTGAAACCGTTGGATATGAGCCAATTCCATTGTTGGTCAATTTAGAGTTGTGGTTGTGGTGGTAGTCATGGGTACGTTTCCATACATTTTGAGGCGATAACAAATACAAGCCTATGGCTTTCATGATTAATGTTGCAAAAGTAGACCTTTGTAAAATGGCATGGTGCTGGTAATCGTGGTAAATCACAAACAACCTTACGTACAACAATGCTGTAAATACACAGCCTATTACCCTCACCAATAAATTAATATCCAAAAACGTAACTGGTAGCGCTATCAAAACCAATACAAAAGTCACCAACAATTCTGCCCAACTTCTTGCACGGTTTTCTAAGGTGTACGCTTTACTTGATAAAATTAATTCTTTACTTGTACGCATAGGTTTTACTTTGTTGAATATAACCACCAAGTGATTTTCGTTAGTTTATTGACTCCTAATTAGGACGTTTGTCTTTCCATCTTCTATGAGACCACAACCAAGTACTCGGGTTTTGGTTGATTTCTTTTTCAAGTCTTGTCATAAAACCTTGAGAAATTTCATGGTCTGCCGTATTTTTCACGTCTTTGAATAGCAACTCAGGTGTAATTTCATAATAACCGCGTTTAATTTTATTCACCGACATATATACCACGGGGTAATCAAACTTTTTAGCCAATTTCTCTGCTCCGTTAAACACCGCAGTGTCCTGGTTTAAAAACGTGGTCCAGTAAGCCGTTTCTGCAGGCGCTTTTTGGTCTGCAATAAATGCTGTAGCAGTCACCTTATTCCTGTTGGCAACCATTTCCCGCAGGGTATTGTTTACAGGAGTAATTTTAGTGCCGAATTTGGAACGCATCTTAACAAACAACCTTTCAAAATAAGGGTTCGATAATGGTCTGTATATAACCACCAGTTGGTGTTTGTTGTACAGTGAAAAACTTGGACCGGCCAATTCCCAATTCCCATAATGCCCCATCACGATGACAATACTTTGGTTTTCTTCGTACAATTTATCTAGCCAATCTGCTTTGTGAAACACACAATGTTCTTTGGCTTCTTTTTCGGTTAAGGTAATGGTTTTCAATGTTTCAAATATCAAATCACACATGTAATGGTAATATGTTTTGAACAAAGCCTGGATCTCTTTTTCGGATTTTTCGGGGAATGAATTCCTAAGATTGGTCACAATTACTCCTTTTCTATAGCCCGTTAACATCATGATGAAATAAAAAATATCGGACACTACGTACAGTAATCTAAAAGGCAATAAAGCAATTAGATAAATGAACGGATAAGAAATATAAAATAGTATTGCATGCATTTTAACCTCGATATAATTGTCAAATATAACACATTTAGTATTAAAGTTTATAGCTTTTTTAGTACAAATACTAAGGTCAACGAGGTTTTGAAGCTAAAGTTAAGGAATTGTTTTATTAACTTTATAGTCCGTAACCATCCGCTCAATCCTCCAAATCTGCCTGCAATTTTGTTTTTAGTCTAAGAATCCCGCAAGTGCGGGATGGAACGCTGATCAAGCGGATTAGACGAATAAGC
>CALPQG020000013.1 GCA_943325655.2 Bifidobacterium breve
ACAACTCCAAAATCAATTTACTCACAGAATACCAACTACAGACCGACCACAAGTCTGTACCAAAACTTGCGGTGGAATACACCCCAATTCCACTGTTTGTTTTAAGAATGGGCATATCATCCTTTGACCTGATTTACCATGCAGGAATTGGAATAAAAGTAAAAAAGTGGACCATAGATTATGCCTTCATTTCACACCCACAATTGAACCATTCACAAAGCATTGGCGTCGCCTTTTCACCATATTAAAACACTTTTATACATGCGACATCTTACTTTTTTGCTGCTTTTACTTTTATTATCCATAGGCTGTTTTGGTCAGGAATACAACCCTGAATTGGTAGATTTTGATGCCATTATGGATGAAATAATCATCCAAAACAGCAACCAAGAACTGAACTATACGGAAATCTATGAAACACTATTTCAATGTTTTCAACATCCTGTCAACCTCAATGACGCTACTGAAGAACAGCTAAATGCAATACTAATCCTATCTCCGTTACAGGTTAAAGCTATTGTAAATCATCGGTTAAAAGAAGGGTGTTTTCATTCGATTTATGAACTTCAAACCCTGGAGGAATTTGATGTAATTACCATCAAACGAATCACCCCATTTTTCACCGTTGCTCCACCAACAAAATTCAATTTCAAGCAAATCAAATTTACTGTTCCAGGCAATCAAAACCTGATGATAAAAACAAGTAACAAATCACCCAATGATTTCACCAATCCTTATTTGCTGTTGCGGTACCGTTATTATTTGGTGGATAAAATCAGTTTTGGACTTACTGCTAAAAATGACGCAGGAGAATCTTTTCAATGGACTCCTAAAAAAAACACTTACTTCAGTGATTTTAGCTCCATACATTTTGGTATTCAAAACACAGGGAAAATCAAACAACTGATTTTAGGAGATTACAAAATGCAATTTGGTCAGGGATTGGTATTTTCATCTGGTTTCAGTATAGACAAAAGTGGCGATGCCATTGCCTCGGTTAGAAAACCAACACTTGGGCTTCGGCCTTACGTTTCCTCTTTAGAGACCGGCTTTTTTAGAGGAATTTCTACGACCATTGCTACCACCAAAAACACCAACCTGACCACTTTTTTTTCGGCAAAAAAAATCGACGCCAGTATGGACACCATTTCTAGTTTTGAGCCTGTCATTACAGCCATCAATACCGCTGGCATTCATGTCTCTAGTTCCGAGTTATACCAAAAGGCTAACGCAACGGAAATAAGTTGGGGAGGGAATTACAGGTATCAATTCAATGATTTTAGCATAGGTATAAACCTGATCAATACCCATTTTAATTTACCGATTGAAAAACCCAAAACAATGTACCATCAATTTGCCTTTTCTGGAAAGCGCCACTTGGTTGGTTCATTAGAATTTTCCTACCAATGGCAAAATTACAGTACTTTCGGTGAATTTGGCATTTCTAAATCCAGCGGTGTTGGTGGCGTGATTGGAACGATTGCATCCCTTTCCAATAAATTTGACGTTGCAGTGGTTTACAGAAAATACAACAAACAATTCCATAGTTTTTACGGCAATGCTTTCGGTGAATCCAGTACCAATACCAATGAAGAAGGGTTGTATTTTGGATTTAAATACAAAGTTTCGGGTAAAATTATGCTCTCGGCTTACACCGATAGGTTTGTGCACCAATGGTTAAGTTACCAGGTCAATGCTCCTTCGAAAGGAAGCGATTTACTGCTTAAAATCATTTATTCTCCTAGAAAAAATTGTCAATTGAGTAGCCAGTACAAAATAGAATCCAAGCAAAAAAACAGCTCAAACGATACAGAAATCATTCCCTCAATAATACCCACAATGAAACAACAGGCCAATTTCGTTGTAGTATTCGCTCCCGAAAAGCCTTGGCAATTTAAAACGGGTGTATTGGCCAGTTATTATCATTTTGGTTCAACTCCTGAATGGGGAAAATTGATCTACCAGGACATCCAATTTAAAGCACAAGGATTTAGCATTTCAGTAAGGGCCACGCAATATTTCACCGACAGTTATAATGCACGCTTGTATGTGCATGAAAGTGACTTGCCCGCTACATTTACTATGCCTGCTTTTAGTGGCAATGGCATGAGGAACTATTTACTGATAAATATCAAACTATTAAAAGCAATCACCTTAGGTAGCAAATTCATATTTACCAAACAATATGATGAAGTACAGCATAAAACCATTTCAAGTTACGAAATCAAAATCGGATTATTTGGGACGTTTTAAGGTCCAAATATACATCACTTCCACTTTTTCTCTTGCCCAGGGAGTTTTTCTTAAAAAAGTGAGGCTCGATTTTATACTTGGATTTTCATTGAAACACTTGATAGGAATTTTACTCCCCATCTTTTCCCAACCCAATTTTTGTACCAAATGAATTAAGATATTTTCTAAAGAAATACCATGTAAAGGATTATTGGGTTGACTTTCCATCTGAATTGGTTAAGGAGTATTTCTTAAAGATTACTGATTAAAATCAAGCCTTTATCAGGCACTGCATTCAATCTTAATTTTCCATTATTGATTGAAATGGGTTTTACTTTTTCACCATTTTGCATGACAGAAATTTTCGTCCACGCCATTGGCACGTCTATTTCAAGGGTTATTGGAACATTAAATTGCGTATCCATAAGATTATCTGTCACCATAAGTTCAATGGAATTTAACGCCAGTGCATAAGTTACCGTCAGGTTATTTTTCTCCTTGATATACTTGGCTACCGTTCCAAAAGGAGCCACCCAAAGTTGATTTTGTTTTTGTTGTTGATTTAACCAAACCGCAAACGAATCAAAAGATTCAGCAGAAACAGGCTGCCATGAATCTTTTAGATTTACCGCCTCTTCAAAAGGAACGACGTCATGCGCCAAATACACCGACCACGCGCCATTTGCTATTGTATTTTGGACAATGTTATTTTGGAGCTCAACAATTTTTTCCTTGTCCGATTCCAAAGTTCTCTGTGGTGAATAATGCATAGCATTACAACGAATATCCATCCAATCCATTGATTTAGGTTGATTAATCCCAGACTTCACACCTCTTGCCACAAGATAAAACTGACCAACTTCTGCGATTACTTTGTCATTATATTCCCCAAAAGGATAGGCAAATGAAGTCACCATTGCATCAGGAATATTTTTAGTAATGGTAGCAAATGGTTGTTGTATTTCATGACTCAACGTACCCACTTCTTTGGCATCACCTAATGGGCAACTGCCCAGGTGAGCATGCGTACAGGTATGTCCACCAATTTCATGACCTTGTTCTTGAAGCAATTTAAATTGTTCCCAATAGCCATACCTCCATGAAGGTTTGGCTTGTTGGTTTTCTTGCAACATGTCTGACACTACAAAAAAAGTTGCTTTGAGCTTGTTCTTTTCCAGTATCGGAGCAACGTTGGAATAATGTGACATCAGTCCATCATCAAATGTCAGAGAATAAGCTGCTTTGGCAAATCCCTGCCAGTCAGCCACCAACACCTCTTTGGGAATGCTTGTTTTTTCTTCTACCTGTTCCACTTTCTTGGCAATTTCCTGAGAAATGACAGGTATAATTTCATCCGCTTTTCTGTTTAACGCAGAAGGAGGAGCTGCAGGTAAATTACGTAACAAACGTACATTGTCAATACAAAATTCTCCCTTGGTGCCACCTAAACCAGTCATTACCCAATTGATTCCAGCAATGGTATTTTTTGAAAAAACAATCTTTTTACCCCATGAAGCTTGTTGAAGTGCCGTAAATGGAATCACTACATTAGTCCATTCCGCAGAAGCGCCAATTGATTTGGTATGGTAAGCATAATCAAGCACCTCTGTGGATTGCAATTGAACATTGTGCCGAGAACCTCTAAAATCATACGCCAACGCAACCGGATGTAAAGTTATAGGCAAAAGGTTCATCACCATTGGTAAACCTACCATCACATAAGGTTCCCATTTGTATTCTCCTGTATTTAAACTAAAGCTATAATTCAAATACTGATTTGTATCACTTATTTTTTGTTGCACAATACTGGAAACGCCCCCATTTCCTGCATCTGTTGCAGTAAACCAAGTGCCTCCATTGGAGGCTTTTGCTCCTGGAACAGAAAACCTATCTATCCAAAATTCTTTTTTAGTGATGACTGTTTCTTTGGGGATTGTTTGTGCTAAAGTAAAATGAATTGACCCTAAAGCAATCAGAAAGGGAAATATGCTTTTTATAGTCATGAATGATGGTTGGTATAATTTCTTAATGTATCTGTAGCAATGGTGGTTTCGGATACGAGTGTCCCCTTGATTTTCGGTGCTTTTATTCCTTGTTCAAAATTGACTGGAGCAACAAAAACACGCGCTTCGTCCCAAAGGTTGGCGTCAATAAAATATTGTAAAGTAGCACTACCACCTTCAATGATGACAGATTGAATGTGTTGCTGAAAAAGACAATTCACCACTTCTTGTCCCAAAATATTAAAATCAACTTTTTGGTAATCCAACAAAGATCCCTGACTGCTTTTGAAGGTATTGAAACAAATCGTTTTTACTGATTTATCAAACAAATACAAATGCTGGGGTAAGTCAAGGTTTTTATCTATTACAATTCTTATGGGATTTTTACCTTCCCAATCTCTGCTTGTTAACTGAGGATTGTCATACAAAGCCGTATTCTTTCCTACCAAAATAGCGTCTTCTTCAGTTCTCCACTTGTGTACCAATTTTCTGGACAAAGCATTGCTGATCCATTTGGAATCATAATTTTCTCTGGCCACAAAACCATCTGCTGTTTCTGCCCATTTCAAAATAATGAAAGGACGTTTGTGGTTGATATAGGTAAAAAATCGCCTATTCAAAAAGGCACCTTCTTGAGCCAAGATTCCTGTTTTCACCTCAATACCTGCATCTTTCAACAACTTTATTCCTTTTCCGGCAACAAGAGGATTGGGATCGAGGTTACAAACTACTACGCGAGGTATTTGTTTTTCGATGATTAAATGGGCACAAGGAGGTGTTTTCCCAAAGTGAGCACAAGGTTCGAGCGTCACATACAAGGTGGCGTCTTTTAACAACTCCTGGTTGTTGACGGCAGCAATAGCGTTGGGTTCTGCATGTGGACCACCGAACTGTTGGTGCCAACCTTCACCAATGATGGTACCGTTGTGTACAATGACACAGCCAACCATAGGATTTGGACTCACTTTACCCGCTCCGTTGCGGGCAAGTTCTAAGGCACGATGCATGTATATTTCTGGCGCTACCATATCTCATGAGTTATAATAATAGTATCCTTTCGGGATTTTTTTTGCAGCTTAAATGATGTCATGATTGAATAATCGTCATTATTTCAATCATTTACATTTTCAAAAAAACTAAAAATATGTCACTATACTTTAAATTGAAACTGATTCATAAAAAAATACAAGGGTTACTTTTCCTCTAATTTAACCTTGTGTTTTTTATCCTGGTTAAAAGAAAACATTTTGTTTAAGGAAAAATTCAATACGGCAAAAATGACAATCCCAAAACAAATGGCTATCAATTTGGGGTCTGTCATCCTGTTAAATCTTTCTACCGTTAACATTTGAACCATAAAATCCGGTACCAATTGGTGAGCAAAATTTGACAATCCTTCCAAAATCCAGTATTGTTGTTCTTTTAAAATATAGACAAAGGTAAATTGCATCAGGAAACTAAATATATATACCATCACAGAAACTTTCATTTCTTTTTTAGCAGAACCGTTACTTTTAAAAGTAAATTTTCTATTCAGGTAAAAATTGCTAAAAAAACCAATCGTATAATTGATTACCAAAGCAATATACATATCGATTAACAACAATTCGACTTGTATATAAATCATCACAAGGCCCAACAAAGTATTGAACACCCCTGCGACACCGTATTTCAAAAGCTCTTTTACGAGCGGATGTTTTATTATCTTAAAATTTTTCAATTTACTTTAGCCCCAAATCAACTATTGCTGACTCTATTTTAGTGTCTAGGAAATTACTTACTTTTTCAAAATCCGCTTTTGTATTCAATGCTGTATTCACACTAAAATAAAACTTAATTTTTGGTTCTGTACCTGAAGGTCTTGCAGAAATAATTGACCCGTCAAGGGTTTTAAACTGTAACACATCAGATTTAGGCAAAGATAACGGACTTTCTGTATTTGTCACAAAATTTCTTTCCATTCCAAATTCATAATCTGAAATTTTTTCTAAAGGTGAGCCTGCAATCGTAGCTGGAGGATTTTCTCGCATCTGTTGCATCATCAACTTAATTTCTTCTGCGCCAGATTTTCCTTTTTTAGTGATAGAAATCAATTTTTCTTTGTAATACCCAAACTCCACATACATGTCCAGCAATAAATCATACAACTCTTTGCCTTGGTCTTTGGCCCAAGCGGCCATTTCTGCAATGAAAGCACAAGAAGCAATCGCATCTTTGTCTCTTACAAAATCACCTATCAAATAACCATAACTCTCTTCTCCTCCACCAATAAATTGTTCTTTGCCTTCCAATTCTTTGATCAAAGCGGCGATGTATTTGAAACCTGTTAAAGTGTCATAATTTTTAACCCCGTATTTTTCAGCAATTTTAGCAATCAAATCAGTGGTAACAATGGTTTTTACGACAAACTCTTTCCCTGTAATTTTACCCGCCTGTTTCCAAGCTGACAACAGGTAATAAATCAAGAGCGAACCCGTTTGGTTTCCATTCAGCAATTGAAATTCATTTTTATCATTTTTAATGGCAATCCCAACGCGGTCAGCATCAGGATCAGTAGCCAATACCAAATCAGCATCCAAAGCTTTGGCTTGTTGCAGGGCCAAAGTTAAGGCTTCTGCTTCTTCAGGATTGGGATAAACGACCGTTGGAAAATCTCCATCGGGTTTGCTTTGGGCCTCAACGATGGAAACGTTCTCAAAACCAAATTTTTTCAAGAGTTCAGGAACCAACGTAATTCCTGTTCCATGAATTGGCGTAAAAACTATTTTTAAATCTTTTTGTCTTTGAATGGCTTCTGCAGAAAGTGACAATGCTTTTATTTTATTCAAATAAATCTCATCTACTTCTTCTCCTACCAAAGTAATCAAACTTTTATCGGCTTCGAACTTCACTTCATCAATGTTGCGAATGGCATTCACTTCATCAATTACATTGGTGTCATGTGGAGCGACCATTTGTGCGCCATCGTTCCAATACGCTTTATAACCATTGTATTCTTTGGGATTGTGGGAAGCCGTAATTACTACGCCACTTTGACAACCAAAATGTCTGATAGCAAATGAAAGTTCAGGTGTAGGTCTCAAAGCATTGAAAAAATAAACTTTGATATTATTCGCCGCAAAAACTTCAGCAGTAATGGTTGCAAAAAAATTGCTATTGTTTCTGCTGTCATGGGCAATGGCCACACTGATAGACTGGTTTGGATATGTCTTGATTAAATAATTTGCCAATCCTTGGGTAGCGGTACCGATGGTGTACTTGTTCATTTTGTTTGAACCAACGCCCATAATACCTCTTAGGCCGCCTGTGCCAAATTCTAAGTTTTTATAAAAAGCATCTGTAAGCGCTTCTGTATTTCCACTGTCTATAAAACTATTTATTTCTGCTTTTGTTGCAGCATCATAATTACCGTTTAACCACGAATTTACTTTGTCTGAAACATTTTTTTCTAATGCCAATCCGGATAAGTTATTTGCTTGCATAAGGGTATTTTTTATTTTTAAAAGGTTAAAGTTGTGGTATATAGTTTAAAAAATCAAGGTTTAAGTTAAAAAAGTAACAAAGAGTCCATCTACTTCTTGTATTTCAAGCGCTTAACACCTAACCATAAATATATAAAAAGGACTTTTCAATTATTTTTACAATGGAAGAAAGCATATTAATTTTGATGAGGTATAATTTTATACCTGAATTTACTTGCAAGTTGACAAAGTACTTTGGACTTTTGTACAAAATAATTGCCATCCAAATGAACATTCAAGAATTAAACCTCGCATTGATCGACATCATTTTGAAAAAAAATGCACTTGATACCCTTGATTATGCAGACGAAACTTACGATACCATCGAAGAACAACTCCATGATTTAGAGGACGAATTTTTAGCTACTCATGGTGATGACCTTGAAAAAGAAATTACCAAAATCCATAAAAAACTTTGTCCTAAATCTGATGTACTTTCACCTATTGCCTATATTGGTAAAAGCTATTATGTAGAAACTAAAGCTGATGGCAATTTGAGATTTGACAGGGAACCTGGTCAGGGTGTGATTGTTGAAATTAATGGCTTTGAGGATGAAGACACCAAATTATTGGTCATGCCAAATCCACTGAGGTTAATTTTAATCATCAACGACAAAACACAAAAAGAGGTTTGGAAAGCCTAATTTTGAATTTTAAATTTTAAATTTTAAATTTTAAATTTTGAATGTTGAATGTTAAATGTTGAATGTTGAATGTTTAGTACAATAAAAACATTTATATGCTCATGAGTAAAAACTGTAGTCAGATATTCTTTTGTAATCGAGTACAAGGATTAATTATCCAATAATAGCTGCGATGAAAAAACAGATACCCAATGCCATTACATGTGGCAACCTCATTTGTGGTTGTTTAGGGATTCAACAAGCACTTTCGGGCAATCTCGAATGGGCGGCTTATTTCATTTGGATTGCAGCTTTGTTTGATTTTTTTGATGGATTAGCAGCCAGGTTATTGAAAGTATCTTCACCCATAGGAAAAGAGTTGGATTCTCTTGCAGATGTGGTAAGCTTTGGGGTGCTACCAGGGTTTATTATTTTTCAATTGATGGGTATTACAACCGTTGAATTATTGGAAATCAATTCGGTAAACTGGCTAAGTTATACTGCATTTGTAATCCCTGCATTTTCGGCTTATAGGTTAGCAAAATTCAATTTAGATACGAGACAATCGGATCAGTTTATTGGTTTACCAACTCCTGCCAATGGCATCCTAATCAGCTCATTTCCATTGATATTAATGCATGATACTTTTCATATTGCACCAATCCTTACCAATACCTACTTCTTAAGTTTTTTCAGTTTGTTTATTTCCTATATATTGGTTTCAGAAATCAGACTTATCGCTTTAAAATTTAAAAACTACAGTTTTGAAAGCAATAAATTCAGGTACATTTTTCTTGGAAGTGCCGCCATATTATTTGCAACCATGTATTTCACAGCGATTCCCCTGATCATTTCGCTCTACATTTTGCTTTCAGTTGTAGAAAATAACACTGGTACTGAACATTAATTTTCGATGGTGAATACAATATTTGTTGCAAACAATTGTTAATTTAGCATATCAAATTCCTATTGTCCTTCACACACCCATTACACCATGAGAAAAGTAGTTTGTTTCATTTTCACGCTTTTAATTTTAAGCACTACGTTTGTGGTAGGTCAAAATGTAACCCACATTAAATGGACCGGAGAAACGAGCGTTTACACCGAACAAGGCAAAAAATTAACCTTGCCGGAATTTGAAAATGCATTTCATGAAATCCAATTCGACTACCTTCCTACCTACAGGGTTTTCTTGACTGAAGCTGTTGATAAATTTACCATTTCAAATGAAACCTATATTCCATTAGAACCCCATTTTAACTTTCAAACACTTCCTGAAAACAACATTGAAATCATCACATCAACGGTTAAAAGAAAAACGGTTTCTGACATCAATATCCTGACCATTAGAAGAAACCCAACGACAGGGACATTGGAAAAGCTTACTTCATTTCAATACAGCTACACGCCTAGCAGTTCAAAACCATCACTACAAAAAAGAACCAAAAGCACCAATGCAACAAGTTCAGTACTCGCAACTGGAGATTGGTACAAATTAGCCTTTACCAATGCTGGATTGTACAAAATTGACTACAACTACCTGCTTGCAATAGGTTTAAATCCAGCAGAGATTAATCCTAAAAACCTGCATATTTACGGCAATGGCGGAGGAATGCTGCCACAGCCCAACAGCAGTTTCAGGTACGATGATTTGACAGAAAATGCCATTTTTGTGCAAGGGGAAAATGACCAGGTATTTAATAACGATGACTATGTATTGTTTTACGTTCAGGGACCAAATACCTGGAGCTATGATGCCGCCAATCATTTATTTACCCACAACAAAAACATTTACAGCGACACGGCATTTTATTTTTTAAACATCTCTCATCAGGCAGGAAGTAGGGTGAGTACTCAAAATGAAGCATCCGGAGCGACGCAAACATTTAACACTTTTGAAGAAAGGGATTTTCACGAAAATGATATCACCAATATACTTCAATCTGGAAGACAATGGTACGGCGAAATTTTTGACCAGTATGGCTATGACAAAACTGTTAGTTTTAATATCCCCAACCTGAGTAAAGATTCTACCTTAAAAATTACGTCCTCTGTCATGGGGCAATCGAGAGCACTTTCTTCTACTTCAATGACATTTACGGTTGCGTTAAATAATAATACCCTTGGAGTTCATGCCGTAAAAGCTTCAGGATCTGTAGCCTACACCACTTTGGGAGTAGATTCAAAGATAATTTTCAATGCCAATTCCTCTAATTTTGATTATTCCTCCAACCTAAACTTTCACTATACTTTCAACAGAGGCGTTGAACCAACAGCGACTGGCTTTATTAATTTTATAACCATCAATGCGATACGCGACCTCAAATTGACCAACAATTACATCGCCTTCAGAAATAGTAAAACTTTAAACAATTTGGTTTCAAAATACAGTATTGCTAAACCCGTTGAAGGACTGATGGTTTGGGACATCACAGATCCGCTTCAACCTAAAAACCAAAATTATACCAATGAATTGGATGGAACGGCCTCCTTCCAATTTGATTCAAAAACATTAAAAGAATTTATTGCTTTTTCAGGAAATGGCTTTGCAACACCTGTAGCAGGATACAAAATTAGCAACCAAAATATAAGGGGAAACAATTCGACCAACTTGATTATTGTTACTGTACCTGAACTTTTAACCCAAGCCCAAAAATTAGCCAACTTAAGACAAACACATGACAACTTAAGTGTTAGTATCGTATTTGTAAAAGAAATTTACAATGAATTTTCCTCAGGAGCCCAAGATGTTTCTGCAGTTAGGGATTATGTAAAATTGATGTACGAAAAAGGAGCCGGATCCAAAGATTCACTGCAGTACCTGTTATTGTTTGGCGCCTGTTCTTATGATTATAAAAACCGCATTGAAAACAACACCAATTTTGTCCCAATTTATGAATCATACAATTCTTTACATCCTGTATCAAGCCAATCCTCCGACGACTATTTTGGTTTTTTAGACGACGATGAAGGCCTTTGGTCAGAAAATCCGGTTGATTTACACAAAGTTGATATTGGGATAGGAAGAATTCCTGCAAGAAATGCCACCGAAGCTGAAATTGCCGTTAATAAATTGGTCATTTATGCCAACCAATCAAAATCATCAGGAAAGTGGAGAAACAAAATCTGTTTTATAGCTGATGCCGGAGATGGCAACTTGCACGTACAACAAGCAGATAGCCTTTCAGAAAAAATTGAAAGCAAATATCCTCAGATGAATGTAGAACGCATTTTTTTGGATGCCTACCCTTTCATTACTTTCCCTGATGGCGTGAAAGCGCCGGAAGCCGTAAAAGCCATTGACAATGCGGTGAACAGAGGATCACTTGTCATTAACTATACAGGGCACGGCGGAGAAACACAATTGTCAACCAAGAAAATTGTTACCATCCCTCAAATTCAGGCTTGGAACAACCTTAACAATTTACCTTTTTTCGTTACAGCCACCTGCGAAGTAAGCCGATATGATGACCCGGATAGATTTTCAGCGGGAGAAATCATATTACTTTCCCAAAATGGCGGAGGTATCGGATTATTAACATCCTCAAGACCAGTATATTCACACAGTAATTTAATACTCAACAAGGCATTTTACAATATACTGTTTTCTAAAGATTTGAATGGACAATATTATCGCATTGGAGACATTATGGCGTACACCAAAAACAACAGTTTGGATAATATTAACAATAGGAACTATGCTATTTTAGGGGATCCGTCTATGAAACTCAATTATGGTGAGCAACGAATCAAATTGGATTCTGTCATAAGAAATGGCATTTCAAAAGCGATTTCAAAAGGAATTGATACGGTAAAAGCCCTGTCTAAAATCACCATCAAAGGAGGTGTTAGGGATCAATCGAATACTTTAATTCCTGATTATACAGGTACCGTTTACATTACTTATTTTGATAAACCATCTAAGCTTTCCACCTTGGGACAAGAAACAGGTACGCCAAAAATCAATTATACCACCTACGGAAACTTAATTTATGAAGGTTTAGCCACAGTTACCAATGGTAAATTTCAATTTACTTTCATCGTTCCTAAAGACATTTCCTACCAATTTGATTTTGGAAAAATAAGTCTGTATGCCATCAACAACACCTTCAAAACAGATGCGACAGGCTATAATTTTGACCTGTATGTTGGAGGAACAAACAACAATGCTCCGATTGACAACATGCCCCCAAAGATTAGTTTGTTCTTAAATGACGAATCTTTTGTACAAGGGGGTACATCAAATACCTCTCCATTACTCATTGCCAAATTGTACGATGAAGATGGCATAAATATCACTGGAGCAAGCGTAGGGCATGAGCTCACAGCAACACTTGATAACAATACAGCAAACATTATGGTGTTGAACAAATATTACACTTCGGTAAAAGATAGTTTTCAACATGGTCGAGTAGAATACAGGCTTTCGAATTTAACACCAGGTTTACATACCCTAAAAATGAAAGCCTGGGATACCTACAACAATTCAGGTGAAAACACTTTAGAGTTTATAGTAGCCAATTCAGACAAAATTGCCATCAATCATGTACTAAATTATCCTAATCCATTTAATAACAACACAACTTTTCACTTTGACCATAACCGTGCTGGAGATGATTTATCCGTTCAGGTTCAAGTATTTACAGCCTCAGGAAAGCTTCTAAAAACATTGGAGACAGAAATATTGGCTAGTAATTCTCATTTTTCTGGATTATCTTGGGACGGCAAAGATGATTTCGGAGACAATATAGGCAAAGGTGTATACGTTTATAAAGTCAAAGTAGGCTCCAAACTTGACGGGGCTATAGTACACCGCTACGAAAAACTAGTAATTCTTAATTAAAACCTATAAAATATATTCATGTTAAAAAAGCTTTTTTTATCAGCTACGTCCTTTTGTTTCGTATTTGTATATCATACAAAAGCGCAAACCATAACAAACTCACAACTTGTAGGTAATGACTCCCCAAATCCAATTACAACTGCTGTACCTTTTTTAAACATTACTCCTGATGCCAGAGGTGGTGCCATGGGAGATGTTGGAGCAGCAACTACTCCTGACGTCAACGCCAGTTATTGGAACTCCGCTAAACTTGCTTTTATTGACAAAGGGTATGGTGCTGCCGTGTCTTACAATCCTTGGTTAAGAAATTTAGTCCCTGATATGGCTTTATCTTATTTGTCTGGCTATATGAAAATAAGAAAAGAAGAAGTGATTGGTGTCTCTTTAACTTATTTCGATTTGGGTGCGATTCAATTTACAGATGCCCAAGGAAAAGATTTACAAAAATTTTCTCCAAATGAATTTGCACTTGCAGGAACATACAGCAGAAAACTTTCCCAATCAATGGGCGTTGGGGTTACCTTAAAATACATTTACTCAAGTTTGGCAGGAAGTATTTCTACCTCTTCCGGAACAGAACCAGCCAATGCTGCTAAAACGGTAGCAGCTGATATCGGTTACTTTTATACCAAACCATTAAGCTTAAAAGGCACTAAAAACAATTTTGCATTTGGAGCCAATGTATCCAATGTTGGGGCAAAAATCTCTTATTCTAACGACAACCAAAGAGACTTTATCCCTACCAATTTAAGAGTGGGTTCCTCATTTACACATGAACTGGATCCTTATAACAAAGTAATTTTATCTGTTGATTTGAATAAATTAATGGTTCCTACACCACCTGTACGTGATGACTTAGGAAAAATAATTTCAGGAAAAGAACCAAGTGATGGGATGTTAAGTGGCATGTTTGGATCATTTTCTGATGCTCCAGGTGGGTTTAGTGAAGAAATGAAAGAAATCACCATTTCTTCAGGCTTGGAATATTGGTACAACAGTTTGTTCGCCATCAGAGCAGGTTATTTCAATGAAAGTAAAATGAAAGGCAACAGAAAATACATGACCATTGGTTTTGGACTTAAATACCAGGTATTCACGTTAGACGTTGCGTATTTACAAGCATTCCAACAAAATAATCCACTTGCAGAAACTTTAAGATTCTCCTTGTCCTTTAATTTTGATAAAGCTACCGCTTCTGTAAAAGAATAATGACTACGAATTGAATATTAAATTATTTCAATCAAAATATACGCAAAAAGCCCAGCTACTTTCTGGGCTTTTTGCTTTAAAATAATACGATGACTTTAGATAGAAAAACCGCACCGACTCCTCAACCTCTTGGTACATTCAAATTGGCACAAGCCAGTTCTACTCAACTAGACAATGGCGCAGGGGTACATTTCATCAATTTAGGTGAACAAAAAATTGTTCGAATTGAATTTGTACTCCATGCAGGAACCTGGAATGAACTTGAAAAAGGACAATCCTACTTTGCCTTAAAAATGTTGAATGAAGGAACCAGCAAATTAAACTCCACCAAAATTGCGGAATATGTGGCCAGTTATGGTGCTTTTCTAGAGTTCAATCATGGCGCTGACAGGGTAAGCATCACCTTGTATGCTCTTGAAAAACACTTAAATACATTGGTAGCATTGGTTGATGAACTACTCAATGACAGCAAATTTGCGGAAGAAGATATTGCTAACCTAAAAAACATTACCAGCCAAAGTTTAAAAACAAATTTAGAAAAAACTTCTTTCGTAGCTACACGACTTTTCAGGGAACAATTGTTTGGCAAAAGCCATCCTTATGGAAGCAATTTTGAATCGAAAGCAATTGAGCAATTGTCTCCAAACAGCTTGTGGTCATTTTATCAAAAATTCATCAAAGGATACAATAACCTTCAAATATTTGTAGCAGGAAGCTATAACCAGGACAATGTCTTTGCTATTTTAAATACCTATTTCGGTAAAAAATCGTGTGCAAAAATCATTACACCAACTTTTGAAACACAACCTTCTTCAGAAAAATACACCGCCATCGTTAAAGAAGGCGCTTTACAAACTTCCATTCGACTAGGGAAAAAAGTGATGGATAGAAGTCATCCTGATTACCATCAATTACTAGTAGTAAATGAATTGTTGGGCGGCTTTTTTGGATCACGTTTGATGAAAAATATCCGTGAAGACAAAGGTTTCACTTATGGTATTGGCTCAAGTATCAATGTATTTGAACACGAAGCTTATTTGGTTATTGGCACCGATGTAAAAAAAGAAGTAGCGGCACAAACCTTCGATGAAATCGAAAAAGAAATCAAAATCCTACAAACAGAATTGGTGGAAGAAGAGGAATTGGAAAATGTTAAAAACTATATTTTAGGCTCTTTTATGGGCAGCATCAATACGCCTTTCAGCCTGATGGACAAATTCAAAACCATCCATTACAGCAAGTTAGCTTACAGTTATTATGACCGTTATTACGAAACCGTAGGAAACATTTCAGCTGCCACAGTGAGAGAAATGGCACAACAATACTTAAACTATGATGAGATGGTTAAAGTAAGTGTAGGGTAGAAAATAAAGTTTAGAATAATTTAGAGACTTTTAAAATAGTTAAAATTATTTATATTGGGCGTTCCCCTTCGGGTCGGGTTTTCGGCACTCTCCCGCGAAAAGCGGGATCAAACATCCCGAAGCATCGAGACTACCCCTAACGCACTTCCATAGTGCATACATTCTATTTAATTAAGTATTGTTTGTATATCATAAAAAAAGAATTGGATTTTATTCT
>CALPQG020000014.1 GCA_943325655.2 Bifidobacterium breve
AACGCTGAGTTATATTCTTCCGTTGATATTTCACCATCGGCATTTTGTCCGTTACAAATATATTCTTTTTCAAATTGAATTGGTGACTTTCTTTGTAGCTTTATATGTGGTTTTTCATAGTTATAAAGTGACACACTTCGGTCAACTTCTTTTACTAATTCATCATAGTTATTTATCTTTCTGTGTTTTAAATAGTTATTTTTAATTACTCCATTTATTCGCTCTGCTTTTCCATTCTCCCAGGGATATTCACACATACTATTTTTAATACCTAAATCCTTTGTCAAACGCAAAAAGTCTTTAGCATAATATTGACCTCCTCCATCAGAATGAAATATTAAGCCATTGAATTCTTGACCTCCTCTTGTTTTTAATGCCATTTTCAATGCTGTTAATGTAGTATCTTCTGTATAAAGCCTTTTAGCTGTACTATGACCAACTATTCTTCTTGTGTAAGCATCAATAATGAATGTTATATAATAGAACCTGTCTCCAACTTCAAAATAGGTTATATCACTTTGCCAAACTTGATTAGGCCTATTGATTTCTGTATTAATCATCAGATTATCAAACCTTATAACACCTGAGCTATCAGTTGTTCTTTGATAATTTTTAGGCCTATCAACTATTAAATGTTCTGCTTTACAAAAACGCTCGAATGCATCTCTTCCAAAACATGATGGC
Organism: Bifidobacterium breve; assembly: GCA_943325655.2. Lineage (GTDB taxonomy): Bacteria > Bacteroidota > Bacteroidia > Cytophagales > UBA9547 > CALPQG02. The sequence goes on from CALPQG020000014.1 coordinate 685, forward strand.
TTGATTTTGAAATACATATCTCTACAACCCATAGTTGGATGGTCTTCTCTCAATTGATGAACAACTAAAAGTAAGTTCTTCTCTTCTGAATGAATTCTTTGTTGCCTATCTAAATATTGATGAACATTTTGTTTGCTTATATTTAGACTTCTGTACAATTCATTAAGACTGAATTTCAAGGATTCTCGTTGATTCCAGTAGAATTGGACTGTTCTGTAGAATATTTTTTTTTTATATCTACACCATAAGTTTGCTCTGCCAAATCTATCATTTTGTCTTTAAAATCAAGCAAAACTTGTTTTTGACCAATAATACGCTCAAGTTCTGCTACTTTTTTCTTGAGCTCTAGAAGTTGTTTGGTATCACTATCTATTTCCACAATTACCCTTTCTTTTTTAGTTTGATTAGTACCAAATTTACGAAGCCATCGGTAAATATTTGTAGATGAAACCTCATATTGTTGAACTAGTTCTGAAATAGAAACTTTTCCCTTCTCTAATTCTCTGACTTTTTCTATCTTGAAATTATCACTAAACCTTCTTGAGCGACGCTCTGAAACACTTTGCTTATACTTTGTTCTGTTTGCCATTTTATAGAGTTTATTTTATATTTTTGACTTTATAAAACGGTCAATCTATTTCAGGCATTGACAAGTAAAGCACAATCCTCAACACTCAATCCTCAACACTTAAAACTAAAGAAAATGTTCACCCACGCCATTCAACTTCGTGTCAGGTATGCAGAAACTGACCAAATGGGTTATGTGTACTATGGAAATTATGCTACCTATTTGGAAGTTGCCAGGGTAGAAACCATGCGGGCATTTGGAATAAGTTACAAAGCACTTGAAGACGAAGGCATGATGATGCCCGTGTTGGAATATAAAACAAAATATATTCGGCCAGCAAAATATGACGATTTATTAACCGTTACTATATTCATTAAGTCAATGCCCACTGCAAGGATTTTGTTTGAATATGAAATTAAAAACGAAGCAGGTGTACTGCTGAATGTGGCTGAAACCACTTTGGTTTTTATTGATATGAACACCAATAGGCCATGCGCAGTGCCTGACAATTTTAAAAACATGCTACAAAAACATTTTAATAATGAATAAACTGGTAAACAAAATACTTCATATCCCCATCATTATTAATTTCATTGCCTTTATTGACAAATTAGCCTTTGGCAAAGACAAAATTTTACTGGTAGAAGTGTATTCCATTTGTATCAACGAAATCAAGAAAGACGATTTAGCAGGCAAAGCAAGTGGTGTAGCCTTTAATTTTTTGATGGCGATATTTCCAAGTGTCATCTTTTTATTTACCCTTATTCCTTACATCCCAGTACCGGGTTTAGAAATCCAAATTATGGATTATCTAAAACAAATTATGCCGGCTAGTATTTATATCGTTGCCGCAGAAACTATCCAAGACATCATCGCTAAACCGAGAGGAGGTCTACTTTCGTTTGGTTTTATATTTACTTGGTTCGCTGCACTCAATGGTACCTTGGCCATTATTGAATCATTCAATAAAATGTATAAAACACATGAAAAAAGAGGTTTTATTAGAAAGAGAATGGTTGCAGGTGTATTGATATTTTTATTGGCCATCGTATTGCTTTCCTCTATCATCTTGCTCATTGTGGGCCAGGTAGTGATTGATTATTTACACCACAATACTTCTATATTTAGTGATGGAAACACTTTGTTAATGGTAAATATTTTAAGATACGGCACAGTGATGCTGTCCTTTTTCTTTTCTATTTCCATCATTTATTATATCGCGCCATCTATCCAGAAAAAATGGCATTTCTTCTCCGTAGGATCATTTTTTGCAACCGGATTGATTATCTTTTCTACTTATTTGTTTTCAATTTATATTACCAATTTTTCTACTTACAATAAACTTTATGGATCTATAGGTACATTGATTGGTTTGATGCTTTGGCTATACATCATTTCAATTGTGTTATTGGTTGGTTTTGAGATCAATGCAGCAATAGACCAAGCCAGAGCTAAAACAATAAACAGAAAACGAAAAATAGCACAAAATTAAATTCAATATTTTACAGTCCTAAGTTTGGTTTTATAAAATTTTACCCTTACGTTTGCATTCCAATTAGAGAGATGGCAGAGCGGTCGAATGCGGCGGTCTTGAAAACCGTTGAGGTGCGAGCCTCCGGGGGTTCGAATCCCTCTCTCTCTGCAAAACCCTTTGTAAGCAATTACTAAGGGTTTTTTGTTGTCTAAATTGAATTTAAAAGCTATTCATTGAAGTCAACTCACTTTGGTAATACATGTCAAATTTTTTCCGTCATCGGCGGTTCCTTTCACCAAACTATAAGCAACATTCAAGGCTTCTATTTTAATCATTTAGGCAACAAATCCACAGCAATTTCACCACCTCTTACTGTTATATTTTGTTGGATTTAACTGTAAATATTGAACCCAATCAATTTTGTACCTGTTGGACTTAACTAAATGTACTTGTTAAACCTGTTGTTGAATTCCGCTAATTTCACTTCAACCCAACGGCTTGAATAGTTTAAGCCAAGTTCCGCATTTAAATTTTGTTCTTGTTTTAAATTGAATTTATATAATTCAAATACTTAATGCACTTTACAAGATAGTTTGTATAGAAAAGTTTTATATTTACCAGCTCAAACAAAAACAATATGGATACAGCCAACCAAAGAATCGTCAATATATATACTGAAGCAAATCCTAACCCCAAATCATTGAAGTTTGTGGTAGATTTTATGCTTTTGCCAGAAGCCGAAAACTTAGATTTCGCATCTTTAAGTGACGCTGACAAATGCCCATTAGCCATTGATTTATTCAAATTTAATTTTGTAAAAAGGGTATTTATTGCCGCCAATTTCGTGACCATCACCAAAGATGATGCCGCTGAATGGACCGAAATTTCTCCAATATTAAAAACATTTATCAAAGGATTTCTAGAAGAAGGAAAACCATTGTTGATTGGTGAAATTGAAGTGGCAAATCTTGAAAATGAACCTGATGTGGTGACCAAAATCAAAGTATTGTTGGACGAATATGTTCGCCCGGCAGTAGAACAGGATGGTGGCGCCATTACTTTCCATTCATTTGTTGATGGTATTGTAAAAGTGAACCTAAAAGGTTCTTGCAGCGGATGTCCGTCTTCAACAGTAACCTTAAAAGCCGGGATTGAAAATTTATTAAAAAGAATGGTTCCTGAAGTACAAGAAGTTGTAGCGGAGGGAGTTTAATCAGTACTGGGTACAGGGTCTTGAGTAAAGTTTTTATTACTCAGTACGCTGTACCCTGTACTTTATACTAATAAAATGAAAATAGGAATAGTCTGTTATCCAACTTTTGGAGGTAGTGGTGTGGTGGCTACTGAACTTGGGAAGGCACTTGCAAAAAATGGTCACCAGGTACATTTTATTACTTATAGTCAGCCAACACGACTGGATTTTTTTGATCAAAATTTATTTTACCATGAGGTAAATATTTCTTCTTACCCTTTGTTTGAATATCCTCCTTATGAACTTGCCTTGGCGAGTAAAATGGTAGATGTCGTTAAATACGAAAAGCTGGATGTACTGCATGTGCATTATGCGATTCCGCACGCTTCTGCGGCTTATATGGCCAAACAAATTCTGAAAACAGAAGGCATCAATATTCCAGTAATGACCACTTTGCATGGTACTGACATTACCATTGTGGGTAAAGATGCTACTTATGAACCCGTGGTAACATTTAGTATCAACCAATCTGATGTGGTTACTGCGGTTTCTGAAGATTTGAAAAAAGATACTTATGCGCATTTCAAAATTACACGAGACATCGAGGTAATCCCCAATTTTATTGATTTAGAGCGATTTAAAAAACAGAAAAAAGACCACTTCAAAAAAGCCATTTGCCCAAACAATGAAAAATTATTGATCCATACGTCAAATTTTAGGGCTGTTAAAAGGATTGAGGATGTATTGGCTGTTTTTCAACGTGTTCGTAAAACACTTCCAAGCAAATTGTTATTGATGGGTGATGGTCCTGAAAGACCACGCATGGAACACATGTGCAGAGAATTGGGCATTTGCGAAGATGTTCGCTTTTTGGGAAAACAAGAAGCGGTAGAAGAAGTGCTTTCATTGGCTGATTTGTTTTTATTGCCTTCCGAAAAAGAAAGCTTTGGACTGGCTGCTTTGGAAGCCATGGCTTGTGAAGTACCGGTGATTTCTTCCAATGCGGGTGGTATTCCGGAAGTGAATATTCAGGGAGTTACAGGTTTTATGAGCAATATTGGCGATGTTGACGATATGGCTAAAAATGCACTTTATGTGTTGAGCGATGAAATGTTGCCGACATTTAAAGCCAATGCCCTTGCCCAAGCCCATGTATTTGATGTCAGCAACATTATGCCGATGTATGAAAAATTATATGAAAAAATGATTTAAGCCTAGATTTGAAGACAATTTAAATCCGTCTTTAAACAAGTGTTTACCCTTAAAAAGTTTTTTTCTTACTGACATAGGTACTATCTTGCACACTAATCTTAATTAGTCTAAATAACATGAACGAAATCGTAAAACACAAAACCATCGCTTCTCTCAAAATAGGAGAAAGCGGCGTAGTAAGCGGTTTTACAGATGAGTTGATGTCGTTGAAATTACTAGAAATGGGTTGTTTGCCTGGAAGTAAAATTGAACTCGATTCTATTGCTCCACTCGGTTGCCCGATATGTATCAACGTTTCTGGTTACCGCTTAGCCATTAGAATGGAAGAAGCGGCCACTGTATTAATTGATTAAAGCATAGAGCGGTTTAAAAAACAACGCTGAACTTTTATAAAAAATGCCTGTAAATACAAATCCTAAAATAGCGCTCATCGGCAACCCGAATTCAGGGAAGTCATCGCTATTTAACCACCTTACTGGCTTAAATCAAAAAATAGGAAATTTCCCGGGAGTAACCGTAGATAAAAAAACTGGGTCATGTATCATGGTGGAACACGTCAATGCAGAGATCATTGACTTGCCAGGAACTTACAGTTTGTACCCAAAATCTCAGGACGAACAGGTGGTGTTTGACATCCTCACCAACCCTAAAGACAAAAACTATCCCGACACCATTGTGGTAGTGGTAGATGCTTCCAACCTCAAACGCAACCTACTCCTTTTTACCGAAATCAAAGACTTAGGAATTCCTATTGTGCTGGCAGTAAACATGTTGGATATTGCGAATAGACAGGGAATTGAAATTAATATTGAACGCTTAAAAGCAAAGTTGGGCGTTCCGGTGGTAAGTATCAATGCCAGAACCGGAGAAGGAATTGAATGGCTGAAAGTAGCGACTTTGTCAACTAAAGTGAAACAGAGTGAAGGATTTTTTAAGCCTACGATTTTTGCCAAAAATGTAATTGCCGAAATCAAAGATCAATTGCATATCTCGAATGCTTATGTTGCTTTGTTGACGGCACATTTGTATGATAAAATGCCTCATTTATCAACGGATGAAAAAAATGCAGTTAAAAAAATAACCAAGCAGTATGACTTTGAAAGCCGTAACCTGCAAGCAAAAGAAACCATCGCGAGGTATGAATACATCAATACTCTTATTGAAGATGTAATTATTCAACAGCCCGATTTCAATATAGATACCATGAGCAAAAAACTTGACAGTATCTTAACCCATAAAGTATGGGGATATGTCATCTTTTTTGCTACCTTATTTTTAATGTTTCAAGCCATATTTGCTTGGGCCAGTATTCCAATGGAATGGATTGATTTAGGCATTGGGAAGCTGAATGGCTTTTTAATGGAGGTACTTCCGGCTGGTCCATTGGTAAGTTTGCTCACCGAAGGTTTAATTGCAGGTTTGGGTGGTGTACTTATTTTTATTCCACAAATTGCCATTTTGTTTGCATTTATAGCCATTTTAGAAGAATCAGGGTATATGGCCAGGGTGATGTTTATCATGGACAAGCTGATGCGCCAATTTGGATTGAATGGTAAAAGTGTGGTGCCTTTGGTATCTAGTGTAGCTTGTGCGGTACCAGCCATTATGGCCACCAGAAATATTGACAACTGGAAGGAGCGCATGATTACCATTTTTGTGACGCCTTTGATCAGCTGTTCCGCCAGGATTCCTGTTTATACCGTTTTAATTGCTTTAATTGTGCCTGAACAATATGTTTTTGGTGTCTTCAATATGCAAGGTTTGGCTTTGATGGGATTGTACCTGGTAGGATTTATTTCAGCCATAGTAACGGCCAAAATAATGCAGTTGATTTTAAAAAGCAAAGACCGTAGTTATTTTGTCATGGAGCTTCCTGGGTACAAAGTGCCAAGATGGAAAAACGTAGGTTTGACAATTATTGAAAAAGTAAAAACCTTTGTCTTTGAAGCAGGTAAAGTTATCGTTGCCATATCCATTGTGCTTTGGGTACTGGCCTCTTATGGGCCAGGTGATGCGATGGTTAAGGCAGAAAATTTGGCGCAATCCACAGCGATTCAACAACAATTGACGACGCAGCAAACCGATAAATTAATTGCCTCTAACAAGCTTGAAGCTTCTTATGCCGGCACTTTCGGAAAGTTTATCGAACCAGCCATAGCACCGTTGGGATTTGATTGGAAAATTGGCATTGCCTTAATTACTTCGTTTGCTGCCAGAGAAGTTTTCATTGGAACCATGGCCACGATTTACAGTATTGGGGCGGATGTTGAAAATGAAAACACCATCATCAAACGAATGAAAGCCGAAATCAATCCTAAAACTGGAGGCATCATGTACACACCTGCATTGGCGATGTCATTGTTGATTTTTTATGTCTTTGCCATGCAGTGTATGAGCACTTTAGCAGTTGTTTACCGTGAAACCAAATCATGGACCTGGCCAATCGCACAATTGGTGTACATGACTGGTTTGGCTTATTTGTCGAGTTGGTTGGTGTATCAGGTATTAAGTACAATGTATTAGGTACAAGGTAATAAATCTCAAGTACAAGGTGTTATTAGTTGAATGAAAAACTTGTAAACTGTAAACCGTTAACTGAAAACTTACCAACATGAAAATCACCCTTCTTGTAATAGGCAAAACCGAAGAAAAATGGTTGATTGAAGGCATTAACAATTACCTCAACAGGCTCAAGCATTATACCTCATTTGAACTCAAAGTAATTCCCGAATTAAAAAATACCAAAAGCCTAAGTCAGGCGCAACAAAAAAAAGCAGAAGCAGATTTGATGCTCAAACAAATCAAAAATACAGATTATGTGCTTTTGTTGGATGAACATGGTAAAACGTATTCTTCGGTGGCTTTGTCGAAATTTATCGAGAAGCTACAAATCAACAGTACCAGTGCTCTTGTTTTGGTAGTGGGTGGTCCGTATGGTTTTGAAGAAAGTCTGTACCATAGAGCCAATGGTAAAATATCACTTTCAGAAATGACTTTTTCACATCAAATGGTACGCTTAATTTTTGTAGAACAATTGTACCGGGCTTTCACTATTTTAAAAGGGGAACCATATCATCATGAGTAATATTCATCAAAACCAATTCAGGTAGTGTTCATTTAATTACAAATCATGGTACTTCACGGTATATAAACCATACTTATACCGAATAAATTTTTTTAACTAATAAGCCTTAACTATCTTGCAGGTAATGAACTTTAATACCCCAAAATGATTTTATACAGTATCACATTCAATGTTGAAAATACCATCCACGAACAGTGGTTGCATTGGATGAAAACAGTTCAAATTCCTCCCATGTTATTGTCAGGATTAATAGCCGATTACAAGTTATTGCGTATGTTAAACGAACATGACAACGGAGGGACGACCTATTCCTGCCAGTTTTTCATGAATGACATGACAGACGTGGAGCAATATGAAAATCAATATGAGCCCCAATTGATGGCTGAAGTAGATAAAGGCTACAAAGGGCAATATGTCATGTTTAAAACTTTGCTGGAAGTACTGGTATAGGTATAATATTTGACATTAATCAGTTTCCAATCTAAACACTAAATCTTAAAATCAATGAAAAGGTTATTCTTAAATTTATTAGTAGCATTATTAGTAGCGGCGAGTTTGAGTTCTTGTGGTTACAACTCAGGCGTAGAAAAACAAGAAAAAGTAGATGCTCAATGGGGGCAGGTGCAAAATGTATATCAGTTAAGGGCTGATAAAGTCAAAAGTTTGGTAGCCACAGTAAAAGGTGCCGCAAATTTTGAAAAAAGTACCTTGGAAGCAGTTGTAAATGCAAGAGCAAAAGCGACTTCTGTCAACATTAGCCCTGATAAATTAGATGAAGCAAGTTTGGCCAAATTTCAGGCAGCACAACAAGGCTTAAGTTCTGCTTTGGGTAGGTTGATGGTGGTGGTTGAAAAATACCCTGATTTAAAATCTAACCAAAACTTTCTTGAATTACAGGCTGAAATTGTAAGTATAGAAAACAAAATCGGTGTGGAAAGAATGAGGTTCAACGAAGCAGTTCAGGATTTCAACACGCATATCAAAACATTCCCAAACAATATGTTTGCAGGTATGTTTGGGTTTGAGAAAAAAGGATACTTCAAAGCCGAAGAAACGTCTCAAAAAGCACCAGACATTCAATTTTAATAACCATGCTTAAAAGTTTTTTTACTGAATCAGATAAATTATTGGTACTGAATGCCATCAAGCAAGCAGAGACCGACACTTCAGGTGAAATTAGGGTACATGTCGAAAATCACTGCAAAGGTGATTTGATGGATAGGGCTGCCACAGTATTTTCAGTATTAAACATGCATAAAACAGCACTTCGTAATGGAGTGCTGTTTTATTTAGCAGTTAAAGATAGAAAATTTGCCATTTTAGGAGATGTTGGAATCAACAAAGTAGTACCCGCAGATTTTTGGGAACAAATTAAATTACAGGTAAAAATACAGTTTTCCAACCAGCTATTTGCAGCAGGATTGGCTGAAGGTATTGTTACTGCGGGCGAACAGTTGCAAAAACATTTTCCATACCAGTCAGATGACAAGAACGAATTAAGCGATGATATTTCATTCCAAGACAATTAAAAATATACTGACTTTGCTAACATTGACTTTGCTTACAGCATTGTCAGTTACTGGTCAGCCAAAGGTTCCAGAGCAACCTGATCCTCCACGTTTGGTAAATGATTTTGGTGGAATGTTAGCTGCCCAGGAAGTGCAAATGCTGGAGCAAAAACTTCGTAAGTACAACGATTCAACCGGAACACAAATAGTGATTGTTACCGTGGAGTCTTTGAATGGAGAAGAACCAATGGATGTGGCGACAGAAATCGGCCATAAATGGGGCGTTGGAGGTGCGAAAAATGACAATGGCGTAGTGATATTGTTGGCCAAAACAGAACATAAATCATTTATTGCCACTGGTTATGGCATGGAACCAATACTGACCGCGGGTATTTGTAAACGCATTACTACTTTGGTAATGAAACCTTACTTTAAACAAGGGCAGTTTTATGAAGGATTGAACCAATCCATAGATACAATGATTGGTTTGGCTTCGGGTCAATTCAAAGCTGATCAGATTGGGAAAAAGAAAAAAAGCAACGGATTTGTGTTTGTGGTGATATTTATGGTCATCATTTTTATGGTGATTTCTTTTTTACAAAAAATGAAAAACACAAGAAACAACCATCTTGGTGGTAACGGTGTTGGTCCAGGATTGTTAACCACTTTGTTATTGATGGACCTGTTTTCTAGTCGTGGCAATGGTGGTTCTTACAACGATTTTTCTAATGGCGGAGGCGATTTTGGTGGCTTCGGTGGAGGAGATTTTGGTGGCGGCGGTGCTGGTGGAGATTGGTAAAATTTATAGAACTGACCATGTATTCCTATTTTTAAAAAAGTAACATGTGAGAAGTTTTTAAAATATGTCGGTAAAAATTATAATTGTAAAAAACCCCTTTAAAACTGAATGTTTTAAAGGGGTTTTTTAATGATTGGAATAAGTGTTAAAGATTTCCAAATATGAAGACTTTCGAATTTTATGTTTTTCATTCGGATTTATGTTACCCTATTTAGGCAATACAAAATAGATTGGTAAATCTGCATCTATGGCCCAACCTGGAGAATTGAATTTTATCAGTTTTGCTACCCTCAAGGCTTCATCAGCACAAGTGCCACCAATTGCTTTGAGCACGGTTGCAGCAGTAACATTTCCATTTTCATCAAACTTGATATGCAATATTACTTCTCCCTGAATCCTGTTTTTCTTTGCTAAAATCGGATATTTTATCGTTTTATTGATAAAACTATACAGCGAATCCTGACCACCAGTATAATATTGAGAGACAATAAGTTGCTTGGTTGGTTTCTGGGCATAGGCTTCATTCGCCATAAGCATTGTTAAAAATGCACCCAATACGAGGAATAAATTTTTCATAAAGTTTATATTTTTTTTAGATTCAAGTTGTAAATATAATTTTAAATAAATGGAAGTTGGTAGTGTTTCTGAATTTAATTCAAATAATTAAGGCATTAGTCCTAAAATATTTTGGGCTTATCACCTAAGTTAGATTATAAGCTTAAAAGATATAATTGTTTTAAATTTCTGTTTCTTAATTATATAAGTAATATGCTAGTTGTTATTTTGGATTTGCGTTAGGGATAGTCCCGATGATTCGGGATTGTTTGAGTACTTTTCCCTTGTTGATTGATGTTGTATTTACTTCAATTTTTGATAAAAAGGAAAAAAAACGAGTGCCGATCGCCCCAATGTTATCAAATTAGTGATTTTACTGTTATTTTTAAATTTCTAAAATCTATAGATAATGTAATTATACAGTATTTACAGTTAAATTTTCTAATTTATGTTCATAAAAGCACATAGGCATAAATCACTTATAAATACTAAGTTTGCAAATTAGGGACGATATGTTTTTTTCTTTATTTAGTTTTATTTGTAGCCTTGAAATGCGCTAGATTTGTTGCACGTTCGACCTCTTCTTTCAAAACATCTATTGGGTTTAATTGTTATCAACGATTGTTGTATTTGATTGATTAGTACAACTAAGTTATTAAATATGTTTATGTTATGGAGTAATTCTACTATTTTTTCTTTTGTATCTCGAAACGCATTTTGCCAATTATGTTTGTATACAAGTTTCCGTTTTTTTGTTTTGATGTTTATTATTTGTTTTGCTTCATTACCTATTACAGCTACTAAATTCATCATAAAGCTATGTGCATACAATTCTTGTAAAATGCCTTGTGGTTTTTTACAACCAAAATGTTCTAGTTTCATTTTTGGTTTAAGTTTTTTAAAACGCTCTTCTATCCCCCAGCGCTTAAAGTATTATTCTCCCATATTTTTTTTGTAATCAACTTATCATCAAATAGATTACTAACCAAAAGTTCAATTATTCAAAACAGCAATAATATAAATACCTGTATTGCGAAAATCCTTTTTTACAGCTTAAGAAAACTGAAAACGGTGAACTGAAAACGGTGAATTGCAAACGGTGATCTGAGAACAGAAAAAAGGCTTTATGGGTAGTTAGCCAAATAAAAACAAATTTTCATTTTCATTCAGGCTAAAATCCTATACATTTGCAAGATTTGAGTTTTTAATATTTTCATTGAAAATTCAATCTGCTCGAGAAAAAAAAACTAAAAGTTTATATACAAAATGCCTAGAGACAACAGTATCAAATCTATCTTAATTATTGGAAGTGGTCCGATTATCATTGGTCAAGCATGTGAGTTCGATTATGCAGGTTCTCAAGCTTCTAGATCTTTGCGTGAAGAAGGAATTGAAGTTACCTTGATCAACTCCAATCCTGCTACTATCATGACAGATAAAGTGACGGCAGATAATGTATATTTACTCCCATTAGAGAAAAAATCTATCATTGAAATTCTCGAAAAGCACCAAATTGATGCCGTATTGCCAACCATGGGTGGACAAACAGCGCTTAACCTCGCCATTGAATGTGAGAAAGCAGGTGTTTGGGAAAAATATGGTGTAAAGGTAGTAGGGGTAGATTTCGAAGCCATTGAAACTACGGAAGACAGGGAAAGGTTTCGTTTGAAAATGTTAGAAATTGGCGTAGGGGTTTGCGAAGGCTCTACGGCAACTTCCTTTTTAGAAGGCAAAGAAATCGCTCAAAAAATTGGCTTCCCATTGGTAATTCGTCCTTCTTATACCCTTGGTGGTACTGGTGGTGGATTTGTGGAAGATGCTGCTCATTTTGATGAAGCATTGACCAAAGGGTTACATGCTTCTCCAATCCATGAAGTACTGGTGGAGAAAAGTATCATGGGTTGGAAAGAATATGAACTAGAACTTTTAAGAGATGGTAACGGAAACGTAATCATCATTTGTTCTATTGAAAATTTTGACCCTATGGGGATTCATACTGGTGACTCTATTACGGTTGCACCAGCCATGACACTTTCTGACGTTACGTACCAACGCATGCGCGACATGGCCATCAAAATGATGAACGCCATTGGTCAGTTTGCAGGTGGATGTAACGTACAATTCTCTTTAAGTCCTGATCAGGAAGAAATTATTGCCATCGAGATCAATCCTCGTGTGTCTCGTTCTTCTGCTTTGGCCTCTAAAGCAACAGGTTATCCAATTGCAAAAATTGCCGCTAAATTAGCCATTGGATACAACCTTGATGAACTTAAAAATGCCATCACAAAAACTACCAGTGCCTATTTTGAACCAGCATTGGATTATGTGATTGTAAAAATTCCTCGTTGGAATTTCGATAAATTCAAAGGCGCAGATCGTTCTTTGGGTTTACAAATGAAATCTGTGGGGGAAGCCATGGGTATTGGCCGTACTTTCCAGGAAGCTTTCCAAAAAGCTTGTCAATCACTTGAAATCAAACGCAATGGTTTGGGTGCCGATGGCAAAGAATTGACCAACCAAGCCGAAATTCTTCATAGCTTAAAAAATCCTTCTTGGAACCGTGTGTTCCATGTATATGATGCCTTTAAAATGGGCATTCCTTTCAAAACCATTTACAATGCTACCAAAATTGACCCTTGGTTTTTAAATCAAATTGAGGAGATGTTGATGCTTGAAAAAGAAATTGAAAGATACACGCTGGATACTTTGCCAAAACAATTGTTGGTTGATGCCAAAGAAAAAGGCTATGCCGATAGACAAATTGCCCATTTGTTAAAATGCTTGGAGTCGGAAGTATATGCCAAACGCAATGATTTAGGAATCAAACGTGTGTACAAATTGGTAGATACTTGTGCGGCTGAATTTGAAGCCAAAACACCTTACTATTATTCTACTTTTGATGGTGAAAATGAATCAGAAGTAAGTACCAAAAAGAAAATTGTCGTATTGGGTTCGGGACCAAACCGTATCGGACAAGGGATAGAATTTGACTACTCTTGTGTACACGGTATTTTGGCAGCCAAAGAATGTGGTTACGAAACCATCATGATCAACTGTAATCCTGAAACGGTTTCTACAGACTTTGACATTGCGGATAAATTGTACTTCGAACCAGTTTTCTGGGAGCATATTTATGACATCATTTTGCATGAAAAACCTGAAGGGGTAATCGTTCAATTGGGTGGACAAACCGCCTTGAAACTGGCCGAAAAACTTGACCGTTATGGTATTAAAATTTTAGGAACCTCTTTCCAAGCCCTTGATTTAGCAGAAGACAGAGGAAGTTTCTCTTCTCTTTTGAGAGATTTGAATATTCACTATCCAAAATTTGGGGTTATTGAAGATGCTGAACAAGCAGTTCAACTTTCAAGAACATTAGGTTTCCCATTGTTGGTACGTCCATCTTATGTATTGGGTGGACAAGGAATGAAAATCGTAATCAATGAAGAAGAATTAGAAACGCACGTGGTGAATATTTTAAAAGATATTCCGGGCAATAAAGTACTGCTTGACCATTTCCTTGACGGAGCGGTTGAAGTGGATGCCGATGCCATTTGTGATGGAGAAGAAGTGTATATCATTGGTATCATGGAACATATTGAGCCTGCGGGGATCCACTCTGGAGATTCGCATTCTTTATTGCCATCGTTTAACTTAAGTGAAAACGTAAAACAACAAATCACTGACATCACTACCAAAATTGCTTTGGCTTTGAGAACTGTTGGTTTGATCAATGTACAATATGCCGTAAAAAATGAAGTCGTGTATGTGATTGAAGCCAATCCTCGTGCTTCTCGTACGGTACCATTTATTTGTAAAGCCTACGACGAACCTTATGTAAATTATGCTACGAAGGTAATGTTAGGAGAGAAAAAAGTGAAAGATTTCAAATTTGAACCTAAACTGAATGGTTGGGCCATCAAAATTCCTGTATTCTCTTTCAATAAATTCCCTGGGGTGAACAAAGAATTAGGCCCAGAAATGAAATCTACGGGAGAAGCCATTTACTTTATTGATTCTTTACAAGATGATTACTTTGTGAAATTATACAACGAACGTAATTTGTACTTGAGTAGATAGTCAACCTTTTTTATTTAAACATGATGAAAAAAGGCTGTCTTTTCAGACAGCCTTAAGCAATTAAATAATGGGGATATCCCCATTCAATGTATAGACTTAAATTTCCCAATAAAATAAGTCTTCAGATTGTCTGGCGCAAGTCTTGAGCTTTTGAGAAGACTTGTGCCTTACTCACGGTAGGACCAAGTCCCGCTTCGCTCAAGACTTGATCCAGCGAAGCTTGGTGACGTGTACCAAGGAATTACTTGTCTGAATTAGTATGCAAGGATAAACGGATGATAGGATTATCTGATATGGAAAATAATTAAAATCATCTACTCCTAAAAATTTTAATTCAGACAATATAGGTCCAATA